>DATCKS010000089.1:0-2077 GCA_036562265.1 Thermodesulfobacteriota bacterium
CGTGTAGAGGAAGCCCTCGTTGTGACCGCCCTGCATCTCGAGGAACCGCTTGGGCTCGCGCGCCGCGGCGAAGAGCGCGAGGCCGTGCCGGTACGGCACGACCTCGTCGTCGCGGCTGTGCGCGACGAAGACCGGCGCCTCGACCCGCCTGAGCGCGCCGAGCGTGTCGTAGGCGAACCGGCCGAGGAGGCGCACGGGCAGGAAGGGGTAGACCTCGGCGCCGAGGTCGGGCACCGAGGTGAAGGACGAAAGGAGGATCAGGGCGCGCGGCGTGACCCGCGCGGCCAGCCAGGCGGCCACCGCGCCGCCGAGCGACTCCCCCACGAGGACGATGTCCGTCGGCGCGACGCCGCGCGCGACGAGCCACCGCCAGGCGGCCTCGGCGTCGCGGTAGGTCCCCTCCTCCGAGGGGGTGCCGGTGCTCCGCCCGTAGCCGCGGTAGTCGACGATCAGGCTCGCGTAGCCGAGGCGGTGGAACATCTGGAGGTAGCCGATCCGGTGCGAGATGTTGCCGGCGTTGCCGTGGAAGAGGAGGGCCGTGCCCCGCGCGTCGCGGACCGGGATCCACCAGGCGTGGAGCCGCTCGCCGTCCTCGGTCTCGATCTCGTGCGTCTCGAACGGGAGGCCGTATGCCGCCGGGGTCGTGGCGAGGGCCCGGCCGACGTCGGGGAAGTAGACGAGGCGCGACTGGAACAGGTACACGACCACGAGCAGGACGGCGTAGCCGATCGCAAGTGCGAGGAGGACGGTCGCAAGCATGCGCGGCATGGCGCCGGAGCGTAGCATGTCACGGCCGTTCTCGCGGCGCGGCCGGGCTCGACCGGCGGCCCTCCGGGACCGGCCTTGCGCGGCCGCCGCGGCTCGTGCAGGATGAGGCATGACCACGTCGCGCAATGCCGTCACCTATCGTCCGCTCGGCCGTTCGGGGCTAGCCGTCGCGCCGATCGCCTTCGGCGCCAACGTCTTCGGCTGGACGGTGGACGAGCCGACCGCCTTCCGGCTGCTCGACGCCTTCGTCGATGCCGGATTCAACCTGATCGACACGGCCGACGTCTACTCGAAGTGGGCCCCGGGTAACCACGGCGGCGAGTCGGAGACGATCATCGGCCGCTGGTTCGCGCGGAGCGGCAAGCGCCATCGGGTGGTGCTGGCCACGAAGGTCGGCTCCGAGATGGCGCCCGGCGCCAAGGGGCTGTCGAAGTCCTACATCCTGCGGGCGGTCGAGGACTCGCTCCGGCGGCTTCGGACCGACCACATCGACCTCTACCAGTCGCACCAGGACGATCCCGAAACGCCCGTCGAGGAGACGCTCGAGGCCTACGCGGCGCTGGTGCGGCAGGGGAAGGTGCGGGCGATCGGCGCGTCGAACTACACCGCCGACCGGCTTCGGGAGGCGCTCCGCGCGAGCGAGCACTACGGGTACCCGGGGTACGAGAGCCTCCAGCCCCACTACAACCTCGTCGAGCGGAGGCCCTTCGAGGACGACCTCGCGCCGCTCTGCGTCGAGGAGGGGATCGGCGTCATCCCCTACTTCGCGCTGGCGGCCGGCTTCCTCACCGGCAAGTACCGGTCGGAGGCCGACCTGTCGAAGAGCCCGCGCGGCGCGGGCGTCCGCAAGTACCTCGACGCCAGGGGCCTTCGGATCCTCGAGGCGCTCGACGAGGTCGCCGCCCGGTACGGCGCGACGCCGGCGCAGGTGGCGCTCGCCTGGCTCGCGGCGCGACCGGCCGTCACCGCGCCGATCGCCAGCGCGACGAGCCTCGAGCAGTTGACCGAGATCCTGGCCGCGGCCAGGCTCGTGCTCGACGAGGCGTCGATGGAGCGGCTCGACCGGGCGAGCGGGTGAGCTGGGACGACCTCGCCTTCGCGCGCGCGGTCAACCGGGAGGTCGTCCTGCTCGCCGGCTGGGGCCGGGCGCTCCTCCTCCAGGTCGCCCACCCGCTCGTGGCCGAGGGCGTGGCGACCCACGGCGGGTTCCTGCGCGACCGCCGGGGCCGCTGGGCGCGGCTGCGCCGCACGCTCGACGCCATGCTCACCCTCACCTTCGGCACCGACGAGGAGGCGGCGCGCGTCGCCG
>DATCKS010000091.1:0-4490 GCA_036562265.1 Thermodesulfobacteriota bacterium
GCCGTCGATCATCATCGGCCTCTTCGTCTACACGCTCCTGGTCGTGCCGGTGAGGCACTTCTCCGGGTGGGCGGGGGCCGTGTCGCTCGCCATCATCGCCCTCCCCGTCATCGTGCGGACCACCGAGGACATGCTCCGCCTCGTCCCCGCGAGCCTCAGGGAAGCGGCGGCCGCCCTGGGGGCGCCCCGCTGGAAGGTCGTCGTCCTGGTCGCCTATCGCGCCGCGCGCGCGGGGATCATCACCGGGATCATGCTGGCCGTCGCGCGCGTGAGCGGCGAGACCGCGCCCCTCCTCTTCACGGCGCTCAACAACCAGTTCTGGAGCCTCGACCTCTCGCGGCCGGTCGCCAACCTTCCGGTGACCATCTTCCAGTACGCCATGAGCCCCTACGAGGACTGGCATACGCTCGCCTGGGCCGGCGCGCTCCTCATCACGCTGGGCGTTCTCGCGCTCAACATCGCCGCCCGCTCCCTGTTCCAGCCGCGCCGGGGCGGCGAATGAGCGCCCGAAACCCGCGTGGTACACTCCGGAGGCCGACACGCCGATGAGCGAGGCGCACGGATTCGCGATGCCGGAGATCACCACGGACAGACCCCGGACCGCGGTGGCGGTCCGCCCCGCGCAGCCCGGCGGGGAACGGGCGGCCGCCCCCGGGACCAAGCTCGCGGTCCGCAACCTCGATTTCTACTACGGGCGGTTCCAGGCGCTGCACAAGGTGACGCTCGACATCCCGTCGAAGCAGGTGACCGCCTTCATCGGGCCGTCCGGCTGCGGGAAGTCGACGCTCTTGCGCGTCTTCAACCGCATGTACGAACTCTACCCGGACCAGCGGGTGTCGGGCGAGGTCTGGCTCGACTCGCGCAACATCCTCGACCGCCGGGTGGACGTGAACCTGCTGCGCGCGACCGTGGGGATGGTCTTCCAGAAGCCGACGCCGTTCCCCATGTCGATCTACGACAACGTCGCCTTCGGCGTGAGGCTCTACGAGAGGCTCTCCCGGGCCGACATGGACGCGCGCGTCGAGTGGGCGCTCCGCAAGGCCGCCCTCTGGGACGAGGTGAAGGACGTCCTCTCGCGCAGCGGCACGCGCCTCTCGGGCGGCCAGCAGCAGCGGCTCTGCATCGCCCGGGCGATCGCGGTGAAGCCGGAGGTGCTGCTCCTCGACGAGCCGACCTCCGCCCTCGACCCGATCTCCACCGCGCACATCGAGCGGCTCGTCAGCGAACTGAAGCGCGACTACACGATCGTCATCGTCACGCACAACATGCAGCAGGCGGCCCGGCTCTCCGACTGGACGGCCTTCATGTACCTCGGCGAGCTGGTCGAGTTCGACACGACGGAGCGGATCTTCACCAACCCGTCGGTGAAGCAGACCGAGGACTACGTCACCGGTCGCTTCGGCTAGGGGGACCCATGCCCCAGACGCATACCGACCCTCGCTACGAGGAGGAACTCTCCGAGCTCAAGGCGGCGATCCTGCGCATGGGCGGTGCCGTCGAGCGCGCCATCGAGCAGGCCATCCGCTCGCTCGTCGAGCGGGACTCCTCGCTCGCCCAGCAGACGATCGAGCTCGATGCCACCATCGACAGCATGGAGGTGGACATCGACGAGCGCGTTACGCGTATCATCGCCCTGCACGCGCCTGCCGCGCGCGACCTGCGCATGATCCTCACCACGGCCCGCATCAGCAGCGACCTCGAGCGGATCGGCGACCTCGCCACGAGCATCGCCGAGCGGGCGCTGGAGCTGAACCGGGAGCCGCAGCTCAAGCCGTTCATCGACCTGCCCAAGATGGCCGAGATGACGCAGCAGATGGTCCGCGACGCGCTCGACGCCTTCGTCAGGGAGGACGCCGACCTCGCGATCAAGGTGCTCAACAGCGACGACCCGATCGACGCCCTGAACGAGCAGATCTTCCGCGAGCTGCTGACGTTCATGATGGAGGATCCGACGACCATCGCGCGGGCGCTGCGCATCATCTTCGTGTCGAAGTCGTTCGAGCGGATCGCCGATCACGCGACGAACATCGCCGAGATGGTCATCTTCATGACCAAGGGCAAGGTCGTGAAGCACATGAACGTCCCGTACGACAAGGTCTAGGACGCTCTGGAGGCCGCCCCGCGTGGCCCACGCCTTCGGGGGCCGGGTCGCGGCCCTCACGCTCGTCGTCGTCGCGCTCACGGTCGCCGCCGTCGCGGCTGGCGCGGCGCTCCTCGTCACCGGCACGCTCCACGACGCCGTCGCCCGCCGGCTCGAGGCCGAGGCCAGGTTCGTGGCGGCGGCGCTGCCGCGCGATCCCGCCGAGTTGCGGTCGTTCGTTCGCACGCTGGGCGGCCGGCTCGACGAGCGGATCACGCTCGTCTCGGCCGACGGCCGCGTCCTCGCCGACTCCCAGCTCGACGTCGGCCTCCTCGACAACCACGCCGACCGCCCGGAGATCGTCGAGGCCCGCACGCGCGGGGTCGGCATCGCCAGGAGGCGGAGCGCCTCGGTCGGCCGGCCGCTCCTCTACGTGGCGATCCGGGTCGACCACGTCCCCGCCCCGCGCGCCGCGGCGGCGACCGGCCCGTCGTCCTCCCCGGTGCGCGAGCACCCCGTCGCCTACGTCAGGCTCGCCCTGCCGGTCGATCGGGCGGAGGCGCCGATCGGCCGGCTCCGCCTCGCGCTCGGGACAGGCCTCGTGGCCGGGGCGGCCGCGGCCGTCGCAGCCGCCGTGCTCGCCTCGCGCTGGCTCAGGCGGCGCGCGGAGGGGCTCGCGGTCGCCGCCGAACTCGCGTCGCGCGGCCGTGCTCCCGCCGCGCCTCGGGGGGACGAACTCGAGCCGGTCGAGCGGGCCCTCGCCGACGCCGCGGCCCACCTCGGGACCCACCTCGCGGCGCTCGCGGAGCAGCGGCGACGCGTCGAGGCGATCATCGACTCCATGGACGAAGGCCTCATCGTCGTCACCGCCGGCGGCGAGGTGCTCCTCATGAACGCCGTCGCCGAGCGGATGCTCGACCTTCCGCCCGAGGCGTGGCGCGGCCGCACGCTGATCGAGCTGACGCGGGCCCCCGAGCTGCACGCCCTCCTCGCCCGGGCCGGCACCGAGCGCCGCGCGTCGGGCGAGATGCGCCTTGCGCCGCGGGAGGCGGAGGTCGCCGTCTCCGTCGCGCCGCTCCGGGGGGAGGCCCCCGCCGAGGCGCTCGGCCACGTCGTCGTCCTGCGCGACGTGACCCGACTCAAGCGGCTCGAGCGGATGCGGACCGACTTCGTCGCCAACGTGTCGCACGAGCTGAAGACGCCGCTCGCCGCGATCCGCGCCGCGCTCGAGACGCTGCACGACTGGGCGCTCGAGGACCCGGCCGGCGCGCGCCGGTGGGTCGCCATGTCGCTCGCCCATGCCGAGCGGCTCCAGCGGCTCATCGACGACCTGCTCGTCCTCTCCGACCTCGAGCTTCGCCAGGTGCGGCTCGTCAAGCGTCCGGTCGACCTCGCCTCCGTCGTGGACGAGACGTTCGGCCTGCTTGCCGCCAAGGCCGCCGAGCGGGGCGTCACGCTGGTCAAGTCGCTGCCGCCCGACTTCCCGCCGCTCGTCGCCGATCGCAACCGCCTCATCCAGATCCTCGTGAACCTCGTCGACAACGCCGTGAAGTTCACCAGGCCCGGCGGCACGGTCACCGTGTCGGGGGAGACGCGGCCCGACGGCATGCGGGGGGTCGTCGTGGCCGACACCGGGATCGGCGTGCCCAAGGCGGACCTGCCGCGCCTCGGGGAGCGCTTCTACCGCGTGGAGAAGGGGCGCAGCCGCGACGCCGGGGGGACCGGCCTCGGGCTCGCCATCGTGAAGCACCTCGTCCAGGCGCACGGCGGCCGCCTCGAGATCTCGAGCGAGGTCGGCCGGGGCACCACGGTCCGGGTGCTCCTGCCGCCTGGAGACGCCGAGGGGTCGCCCGATCGCGAACGGGGTCAGATGTCGGTGTCGAAGGGCCGGGCGTAGCCGGTGAGCTCGAGGTAGCCGCGCCCCTCCACCGGCCGGCCGCCGTTCTCGCCGCGAGCGACGACGGCCCCCTCCCAGTAGGTGACGCCGGTCGAGCCTTCGGTCCGCAGTTCCTGGTCCTCGAGCGCCGGCTCCACGGTGAGGGCGAGCCGCTCCGACGGCACCTCGATCCGCCACCGCACGGGGTAGGTGCCGCCCGACGCCCGGCTCGTCCAGGTCCCCTCGGGCGTCATCCGGAAGTCGGCGAGGACGAGGTGCCGCGAGCTGCCGTCGGGCCTGACGACGGTGCCCGACGAGGCCGGCTCGACGCCGCCCCCCTCGAGCCTGAGACGGTAGAGCATCAGCTCCGAGCCGTCCGAGAGCTGGAGGCTCAGCCAATCCCAGCCGACCTGGTCCTCGCCGAGCTGATTGCTCCCGAACTCGTGATCCATCCAGGCGAGGCCGCGGACCTGGAAGTCCCGTCCGTCGAGGCCGAGCGTGCCGTCGACGGCCAGGCGAGTGAGCGAGTAGTAG
>DATCKS010000095.1:0-8990 GCA_036562265.1 Thermodesulfobacteriota bacterium
ACCTCGAGTACCGGCGCGAGGAGCTGTCGTCGGCCAAGGCGGCCCGGCTCGGGACGTCGGACACGAACACGGCCACGCTGCGCTACTCGTACCGGGGGTTCGAGCGGCTCACGCTCATGGGGCGGGTCACCTACTCCGACAAGTTCGGCGACAGCGAGTTCGACGCCAACGACCTGCAGTTCGGCGTCGAGGCCGCCTGGCGCTTCCTGCCGCGCACGACGCTTCGCCTCGACCTGGCGCTCGGACCGGACGCCGACGTGCTGCCGGCCTTCGAGGGGGAGATCGAACTCCTGCAGGGCCTCTCCCTCGGGCGGGCCGGCAGCGCCGTGCTCGGGGCCGGCTACCGGTACCTCGACTTCAACCGGAACGTCCGCCTTGCCGACGACGGTACGGTTGCCGGCGTCGACCCCCGCACCAGGGTGCACATCTTCACCCCGTCGATCGCCTGGTACACGCCGTGGCCGGTCGTCCTCTTGGTCCGCTACTACTACTCCGCGACCGACTTCGAGTCGATCCCCCGGATCGGCGCCTTCCCGGGCCTCGCGGGCGGCACGGACGACACCTCCTCGATCCTCGTGCGCACGACGTTCTTCCCCGAGGCGCGGCTGTCGCCGTTCGTCGCGTACGCCCGCGGCGTCGAGTCCTTCTCGACCGCCGCGCAGCTCAGGGGCCTCACGACCGACACCTACGCCGGCGGCGCGACCCTCAGGCTCGGGCCCCGCTTCGGGCTCCGCCTCCACGTGGAGTACCAGGACTCCGGCCGCGACACGGCCGGCGGCGCCATCAACCAGACCAACGTCGTCGTCGGGACGTTCGTCTCGTGGTAAGCCTCGTCGGGCTCACCTGGCTGCTCGCGGCCGTGGTCGCGCTCCTCGCGGCCACCGTTCTGGGCCTTCGGAGCCTGCGCGAGGCGCGCGAGCGCCGCAGCATCGAGCGCAAGGCGACGCTGCTGCCGGCCGTGCGGGCGCTCCTCACCGACCCGAACACGACGCCCGACGACCTCGCCGCCTTCTGGCGCCGGTCGGGCGCGCCCGAGTCGGTCGCTCGCCTGCTGCTCGACGAGGTCCGCACCCTGGGGCCGGGGCCGCGCGCGGTGGTTACGGGGGCGTTCGAGGCGGTCGGCCGGGTCGATCGCGACCTCGCCGCCCTGCGCTCGCGCAGGTGGTGGGTCCGGGCGGCGGCGGCCGACCGCCTGCGCCGCCTCGCCGTGCCGCGCGCCGCCGACGCGCTCCTCGAGCGCCTGCGCGACCGGCACGAGGAGGTGCGCCTCGTGGCGGCGCGAGCCCTGGCCGATCTCGGCGACATGCGCGTCATCCGCCCGCTCCTCGCTTCGCTCTCCGGCTCCTCGCGCTGGGCGGCCATCCAGGCGGCCGCCATCCTCACGACGCTCGGGCCCGCCGCGGCCGACACGCTGATCGCCGTCCTCCGCGAGGAGGCGACCCACGCCGGCGGCGATCCGCGGCGACTCCGCCTGCTGCTCGACAGCCTGGCCGAGGCGGGGGGCCGCGACGCCGCCGGCACCGTGGCGGCGTTCCTCTCGCACCGCGACCCGGACATCCGCGCCCGCGCGGCGCGCGCCCTCGGCCGCCTCGGGGCGCCCGACGCGGCCCGCCTGCTGCGACAGGCGCTCGACGATCCGGCCTGGCCGGTGCGGGCGCAGGCGGCCGCCGCCCTCCTCGAGGCGCCGCTCGACGCCGGGACCCTCGACGCCCTCGCCCTTCGCCTGTCCGACTCGGCCTACTGGGTGCGGCTGAACGCCGCCGAGACGCTCGGGTACCACACCGACCGCCGGGCGCGGCAGCGGCTCGTCGCGGCGCTGCGGTCGCCCGATCCCTTCGCCTGCCAGGCGGCGCTTCGGGTCCTCGACGCCTCGGCCGGCCTGCCGCGGGTCGCGGCGGCCGGCGAGTAGGACGCGCCGTGTCGGACCTCGCCGCCCTCCTCGAGCGCGTCGTGACCGGCTGGAGCCACGGGGTCCTGGTCTACTTCGTGGCGCTCCACACGATCTACCTCGTCATGTGGGTGCTCTCGCTCCGCACGGTGGTCGCGCACATCCGCGGCCGGCGCTTCCGCGACATCCTGGCGCTCTACCAGTCCCGCCTCACGCCGCCGGTCTCGGTCATCGTCCCGGCCTTCAACGAGGCGGCCAACATCGTGGCGAGCGTCCGCTCGCTCACCCGGCTCTCGTATCCCGAGTACGAGGTCATCGTGGTGAACGACGGCTCGACGGACGATACGCTCGAACGGCTCGTCGCCGCCTTCGACCTCAAGCCGGTCCCGCTCACGAGCCGCCGGGAGCTGCGCACCCAACCGGTGCGGGCGGTTTACCAGGCGGCCGGACCGGTCTCGCTCCTGGTCGTGGACAAGGTCAACGGCGGCAAGGCCGACGCCCTCAACGCCGGCATCAACGTGTCGCGCTACCCCCTCTTCTGCGCGACCGACGCCGACAGCGTCCTCGAGGACGACGCCCTCCTCAAGGTCGTCGCCCCCTTCCTCGAGCACCCGGACGAGATGATGGCCGTCGGCGGCAGCGTCCGCATCGCCAACGGCTCGACGATCGTCGACGGCCGCGTCGCGCGCGTCGGGCTGCCGCGCGAGCCGCTCGCCATGTTCCAGATCGTCGAGTACCTGCGGACCTTCCTCACCGGCCGCATGGGGTGGAGCGCGCTGCGGAGCCTCCTCATCATCTCCGGCGCCTTCGGCCTCTTCCGGAAGGCGGCCGTCGTCGCGGCGGGCGGCTACCGCACCGACACCGTCGGCGAGGACATGGAGCTGGTCGTGCGGATCCACCGGACGCTGCGCGAGCGGCGGATCCCCTACCGGATGGTCTTCGTCCCCGACCCCATCTGCTGGACCGAGGCCCCGACGACCCTGGCCGGTCTCGAGCGCCAGCGCAACCGCTGGCAGCGCGGGCTCATCGAGAGCCTGGTGGCGCACCGGCGGATGTTCGCCAACCCGCGCTACGGCGTGATCGGCCTGTTCGCCATGCCCTACTTCGTGCTCTTCGAGATGCTCGGGCCGGCCGTGGAGCTCTCCGGATACGTGATGGTGGCGATCGCGGCGGCGGCCGGCCTGGTGGACGCCTACTTCCTGCTGCTCTTCTTCGTGGTTGCCTTCCTGACCGGCGCCTTCCTCTCGATCGCCTCGGTGCTCCTCGAGGAGATGGCCTTCCATCGCTATCGGGGCCTGCGCGCCCTCCTGCGGATCCTCGGCTACGGCCTCCTCGAGCCGATCTGCTACCGCCAGCTCATGGCGGTCTGGCGGACCCTCGGGATCGTCGACTACCTGCGGCGGCGCAACGACTGGGGGGCGCAGAGCCGGCGCGGCTTCGTCTGGCGCGAGGGGCCGCGGGTGCCCTAGAACGGTTCGGGGATCGGCCTTCCGGGTCGCCGCCGGGACGGACCCGGCCCGGGCCTCGGGTCCGCTCGCGCCGGCCGGGCGCCTCGCGCACGCGCAGGTTCCGCGCCGCTGTCGCCTTTCCGGGCCGCAGCCGACCCGTCCCCGCGCCTCACCCCACGGGGATCCACGCAGGAGCGGGCCCGGCGGGCTTCGAGGCGCGAGGCGGGCCGGTACGGCCCGACCCCGACGGCCAGGGCCTCACCGCCGCGGGATCAGAGGTCTTTGAACGTCTTCCAGGCGCGGAACTTCTCGGGCGTGCGGCTGGGGTGGCTCGCGAACGTCTTGCTGATCTCCAGCATGGCGTCCATGAGCTTTTCCTTCCTGGGGTGCCCTTCGGTCATCCGCTCGGCCATCTTGAGCTGCGCGTCGCGGAGCCCCGCGAGCTTCTCCCACTGGGAGAGGAGCTCGTCGATGAGCCGGACGTCCTCCTCGCCGAGCCCGTGACGGCGGCAGATGTCGTCGATGGCGGAGCCGAGCACGTAGTGGACGAACGTGATGGTGGACGGGCCCTCGCCTCGCATGTCCGCGATTATAGCGCCTCGGGCTCGCGGGCCCCGGCCTCAGCGGACCTCGACCGCCGGCGGGCCGGAACGGACCTCGCCGATCACCCACCCGCGGGCCCCCTCGGCCGCCAGGCGCTCGAGGAGGAGGTCGGTCCGATCCGGGGAGATGGTGACGAGCAGCCCGCCCGAGGTCTCGCTGTCGAAGAGGAGATCGGCCGTGAGGCGTTCGACGTCGGCGCCGACCTCGACGGGGACCGGCGCCTCGGGTCCGGTGAGGAAGGCCCGGTTGCGCGTCGCGCCGCCGCTGAGGAGGCCCCGCCGGGCGTACTCGCGCGCGCCGGGGAGCACCGGCACGGCGGCCGCCTCGACGAGGAAGCGAACGCTGCCGCCGCGCAGCATCTCGGCGGCGTGGCCGAGGAGACCGAAGCCGGTGACGTCGGTCGACGCGCTGGCGCCGCTCGCCACCATCGCCTTCGACGCCCCCTGGTTGAGCGCCATCATGCTGGCGATGGCTGCCTCCAGGTCCTCCGGCTTCGCCTTCCCGAACTTGCCGGCCGTGGCCACGGCGCCGGTGCCGATCGGCTTGGTGAGCACGAGCCGGTCGCCCGGCGCGGCGCCGACCTTGGTCCGCACCTGCGCCGGATCGACGAGTCCGGTCACGCAGAGGCCGTACTTCGGTTCCTTGTCGACGATGGTGTGGCCGCCCGCAACGATTCCCCCCGCCTCGGCGACCTTGTCGGCGCCCCCCTGGAAGATCCGGGTGATCACCTCGGGCGGCAGTTCCGCGGGGAAGCCGGCGATGTTGAGGGCGAGGATCACGCGCCCCCCCTTCGCGAAGACGTCGCTCATCGCATTGGCCGCGGCGATGGCGCCGAACGCGTAGGGATCGTCCACGACCGGCGGGAAGAAGTCGAGCGTCTGCACCAGCGCCACGTCGGGCGCGATGCGGTAAATCGCCGCGTCGTCGGCCGGGTTGAGTCCCACCAGGAGGTCCGGGTGGGAGTAGGCCGCAAGCGGCGCCAGGACTCGGGCCAGGTCCGCCGGACCCAGCTTGGACGCTCACCCGGCGCAGGCGGCGTACTCGGTGAGCCGGATCTTGGACTTCCCGAAAAGCGGCATGGGCCCATGGTAGCGCGGCCACCGGGCGCCGTCCGGGACGCGCGCCACGCCGGGGCCGGCCCACGGAAAATGGAAAGGCCTGACCCCGTCAGGTGCCGGTGATGGCGGCGCGGACCGCCGCGCGGATGTCCTCGAGCTTCGAGGGCGAGGTGATCTTGTGGCCGAAGATGTCGGTCACGTAGAAGACGTCCTCGGCGCGGTCCCCCTTGGTCGTGACCTTGGCGAGGGCGATGGTGAGCCCGGTCGCGGCGAGGGCGTTGGTGATCGAGTAGAGGAGGCCGATCCGGTCCGGCGCGTAGACGTCGATGACGGTGTGGGTGTCGGACGCCTCGTTGTCGATCTCGACGTGCGTCGCCACCTTGGGGCGAGGACGGCCGCCGAGGACGGAGGGGCGCTGGCGCCGCGCCACGAGGTCGGCCACCCGGAGCCGCCCCGTGATGGCCGCCTCGAGGTCGGCGAGGACCCGCTCCCATCGCTGCGGGTCGTCGAGCGCGTCGGTGACCGGCGAGGCGAGGTGGAAGATGTCGAGGGCGTGGCCGTCGCGCCGGGTGTGGATCTGCGCGGAGAGGATGTTCACGTTGTGCCCGGCGAGGACGCCGGCGATCTTCGCGAAGAGCCCCGGCACGTCGAGCGTGCTGACGACGAGCTCCCAGTGGCCCCGATCGGGGCGGTGCGTGAGCGAGGTGGCCAGCGGCCGGTCGTCCTGCCGCAGCGCCACGCGGGCGTGCGCCGCGATGTCCTCGGCGTCGTTGATCAGGAAGTAGCGAGGCGGCAGCGACTTGAAGTAGGCCTCCCGCGCGGCGTCGTCGAACTCGCCGCCGAGCTTCGCCGCGGCCTCGGCCCGCGCGGCCGCGGCCCGCTCCTCGGGCCTCGCGACGGTGGCCGTCCGCCCGTCGAGCACCGCGGCCGCCTTCTCGTACAGCTCCTGGAGCAGCGCCCCCTTCCAGGGCGTCCACACCTCCGGCCCCACGGCGCGCATGTCGGCGAACGTGAGGAGGTAGAGCATGCGCAGCCGCTCGAGGCTCCCCATGGTCCTCGCGAAGCTCTGGATGAGCTTCTCGTCGTCGAGGTCGCGCTTCTGGGCGAGCTGGCTCATCGTCAGGTGGTGCAGCGCGAGGAACTCGAGCACCGCCACGTCCTCCGGCGGGTAGCCCATCCGGGTGCCGACCCGCACGGCGATGCGCGCGCCCCGCTCGACGTGTCCGTGCCCGTGCCCCTTACCGATGTCGTGCAGGAAGACGCCGAGGATCAGGAGGTCGGGACGCTGGATCTCCTCGGCGATGGCCGTGAGCTGGGGGAAGCGCTCCGTGTACTCCCCCTTCTGCAAGGTGCGGAGCTGGTCGACCGCCTTGAGCAGGTGCTCGTCGACCGTGTAGACGTGGTAGACGTCGTGCTGCATCTTGCAGAGGAGCCGGCCGAACTCCGGCACGTAGGCGCCGAGCACGTGCAGCCGGTTCATCGCCCGGAGCGCCGTGCCGACGCCGCGCTTGAGCTCGAGGAGCCGCCGGAAGGAGGCGTTGACCGCCGGGTCGCGGCGGAAGGCGGCGTCGATGCGGCCGAGCGACTGCCGCACGAGCCCCTCGAGGTACCCGGAGAGCGGCACGCCCAGGCGGGCCGCGTGCTCGAACGCCTCCATGATGGCCGCCGGCCGCTCCTCGAAGAGGGTTGGCGAGGTCACGGTCAGCTCGCCGTTGAAGATCTTGAACCCGGGCGCGACCTCGCGCTGCGTGAGGTAGCCCACGAGGGTTCGCGCGCGACTCGGCCGCGCCCGGCAATGGGCGATGATCCGATCGGCGAACTCCGTGATCGCGAGGGCGCGCAGGTAGTAGGCGCGCATGAAGCGCTCGACCGCGAGCGAGCGCTTCGTGCCGCGGATGCCGAGCGCCTCGGGCATCGCCTCCTGGTGGTCGAACGTCAGGCGGTCGTTCTTGCGCCCGCTGCGGTAGTGCAGCTCGCTGCGGACCCGCCAGAGGAAGTCGACCGACCGCTCGACGACGGTGAACTCGCGCTCGGTCATGAGCCCCTTGATCTTCAGGTCCTTGAGCTCCCGGATCTTGTACTTCGCCTTGGCGATCCAGAGGGCGGTGTGGACGTCGCGCAGGCCCCCCTGCCCCTCCTTGACGTTCGGCTCGAGGATGTAGACCGACCCGCCGAACTTCTCGTGGCGCTGTCTGAGCTCGCGCACCTTCTCGTCGATGAACTTCGCGACGTCCTTGTAGAGGACCTCCTTCCGGATGACCCGCTCGTACTCGTCGAACAGGGCGCGGTCGCCGGCCAGGAAGCGCGAGTCGAGGAAGGCGGTCCGCACGGTCAGGTCCTGCTGGGCCAGCTTCACGGCGTCCGTGATCCGCCGGACGGCGTTGCCGACCTCGAGGCCGAGGTCCCAGAGGGCGTAGAGGACCCGCTCGCTGACCGTCTGGACGTAGGGGGAGGCCTTCCAGGGGTAGAGGAACATCACGTCGACGTCCGAGGCGGGGTTCATCTCGCCGCGGCCGTAGCCGCCCACGGCGACGACCGAGAGCCGCTCGGCGACGCGCAGGTGCTGCCGGAAGAACTCCGCCTCGGCCAGGGCGAGCAGGCGCCCGATGAGGGCGTCGATCAGCGCGGTCCGCATCTCGAGCACCTGCCGGCCGCTCGCGCCCGCCTCGTGGCAGGCACGGATCGTCGCCTGTCCCTCCTTGAGGTAGGCCTTGAACGCCGCGAGGTCGAAGACCTCGGGCGGATCGGGGAGCGCCGCCGTCCGGGGCCGGGCCTCGCCGTCGACGGCGGCCTGCGGCGTCGGCGCCTCCACGAGGTCCGGGGTACCCATGCCCTAGGACGCCCGATCCCGGCCGAAGAGCGCGAGCTGGGGGGCCGCCTGCGCCTGCCCCTGCCGCCTCGCGCCTCGCCGGGCGAAGCGCGGCTGGCCGCTCTCGGTGAGCTCGTCCCCCTCGAGGTTGGCCAGCACCTCCTGGGCCCTCGCGAGCACCGGCTCCGGAATGCCGGCGAGCCGCGCGACCTGGATCCCGTACGAGCGCGAGGCCGCGCCGGGGACGATCTTGCGCAGGAAGACGATACGCCCCTCGCTCTCGGTCACCGCCACCGTGAGGTTGACGACGCGCGGCTTGGTCCTGGCGAGATCGGTCAGCTCGTGGTAGTGGGTCGCGAAGAGCGTCTTGCAGCCGAGATTCGGGTCGTCGTGCAGGTGCTCGGCCACGGCCCAGGCGAGCGAGAGCCCGTCGTACGTGGAGGTCCCGCGTCCAAGCTCGTCGAGGATGACGAGGCTGCGCGGCGTGGCCGACCGGAGGATGGCCGCGGTCTCGCTCATCTCGACCATGAACGTGCTCCGGCCGCGTGACAGGTCGTCGGCCGCGCCGATGCGCGAGAAGATCCGGTCGACGAGGCCGATCCGCGCGCGCCGCGCCGGGACGAAGGCGCCCACCTGGGCCATCAGGACGATCAGCGCCACCTGGCGCAGGTAGGTGGACTTGCCGGCCATGTTCGGCCCGGTGACGACCAGGATCTGGTTGGCCGACGTGTCGAGCCGGACGTCGTTGGGGACGAACCGCTCGCCGAGCGGCATCCGCTCGATGACCGGGTGGCGCCCCTCCTCGATGACGATCTCGGTCCCCTCGGTCAGCTCCGGCCGCACGTAGTCGTACCGGACCGCCGCCTCGGCGAAGGCGGCGACGGCGTCGAGCTCGGCGACGACGTCGGCCGTGGCCGCGATTCGCCTCGCCTCGGCCGCCACCGCGTCGCGAAGCTCCATGAAGAGCTCGTACTCCAGGTCGAGGATGCGCGCCTCGGCCGACAGGACCTTCTCCTCGTAGGCCTTGAGCTCCGGCGTGACGAACCGCTCGGCCTGCGTGAGCGTCTGGCGCCGCTCGTAGTCGTCCGGCACGAGGTGGAGGTTCGGCCGCGTCACCTCGATGTAGTAGCCGAACACCCGGTTGTAGCCGACCTTGAGCGAGGCGATGCCGGTCCGCTGCCGCT
>DATCKS010000098.1:0-2648 GCA_036562265.1 Thermodesulfobacteriota bacterium
GTGCAGCGCGAGGCGCAGGACGTTCACCGGCGGCCGCAGCAAGGAGGGGTCGGCGCCCTCGAGGAGCGGCGCAATGGCGCCGTTCGAGGCTATGAGCGTCCAGTGGCGATCGACGGCGATCGCCGGCGACGGCTCGTGGCCGGCCAGCACCAGCCGGACCGCCTCGCGCGCGGCGTCGAGCGCCGGATCGTCGAGTCGCCGCTCCGAGTACACGGGCGCATACCCTGCCGCCACGAGGAGCGCGTTGCGGTCCCGGAGCGGGATGTCGAGCCGCTCCGACAGGCGCAGGATCAGCTCCCGGCTCGGCCGGGACCGACCGGTCTCGACGAAGCTGAGGTGCCGGGTCGAGACGTCGGCCTCGCAGGCGAGTTCGAGCTGGCTCAGGCGCCGCCGCCGGCGCCAGTCGCGCAGTTGCTCTCCCACCGGCCGGCCGGCGCTGGTCATGGGCCGACGATACCGCGCGCCGGATCACCCCTTCAATGACCTCCGAGGTAATGGACTCGACGCCCCGGCGCGTGGAACATGGCCGCACGCTCGCTCGAGCGGGTTCCTCGAGGTCCCACGGCTGCGCCGCACCGGCGCAGCCGAGCAGAAGGAGACGTCCCCATGCGTGCGATCCCATCCGTACTCCTGCGCCGGTCCCTGATCCTCGACGCGGTGGTCAGCGGCGTGACGGGTCTCCTGCTCGTGGCCGGCGCGACCCGGCTCGCCGGGCTCCTGGGCCTGCCGGAAGCCCTTCTGCGCTGGGCCGGCGCGAGCCTCCTCCCGTTCGCGGCGTTCCTGGCCTGTCTCGGCACGCGGGCGCTGACGCCACGCCCCGCGGTGCGGGCGGTCGTGGCCTACAACGCGCTGTGGGCGATCGACAGCGTGCTGATCCTCGCGCTCGGGTGGGTCACGCCGACCCCGCTCGGGATCGCCGTTGTCGCGGTCCAGGCGGCCGCCGTCGCGGCGCTCGCCGGCGCGCAGTACGTCGGCATGCGGGGCTCGCCCGCGAAGCCCTGACCTAGTACCGGAACACGAGCGTCACCGCCGTGACGGTGTCGACGCTGCGGGTGTCGGGCGGCACCTCCGTGCGGTGCGTCAGCGTGAACGACAGCTTGAGGGCGAGGTAGCCGGTGATCCGCGTCTCGAGCGCGGTCACCGACTCGGTCTCGGAGCCCTGCTCGCCGATCTCCACGCGGACCGTCTCGCTCGCGGTCGCGCTCTGGCTGATCTGCCAGGCGAGCCGGCTGGCGGCGCGCACGATGAGGTCGTCCTCGTGACGGCCGTCGTCGAGGCGCCGGTGGCGGCCGCCTGGCCCGGCCTCGACGTCGAGCGACACGGGCGGCCCCTCGATGAGCTTCCGGCCGATACCCGCCGCCTCGGTCACCGTGTAGTCGAAGCCGCTGAAGCGGTCGTCCTCGTACCGTCCGGTCGCGAAGGCGTACATCCGGTCGGTGAAGGTGTACTCCGCCTTGAGCGCGGCGGCGATCCGCTGGGCGGTCGTGCGCTCGCGATCCTCGGCGTAGAGGGCGTCGGCGTCGGCGCCGATGCGCAACCGGCGGACGGCGTAGGACGCCGCGACGCGCGCCTTGGCGGTCGTCGTCCGGGTGTTGCCCTCGGTGAGCACCGCCCCCAGCTCCGATTCGGCCGTGAACGGCCGGGCCGGCGCGGCGTCGTCGGACGCCGCCGCGCCTTCCGGGCTCGGTGCGGGCGTCGGCTCCTCCTGGGCATGGGCCAGGGGAGCGGAGAGCGCGAGGAGGAGGGCAAGGACGGGGACGACGCGGACGGGTGTCAGGGGCACTCGATCGATCACCTCCGATTCGGGGTCACGAGGCCGCTAGTCTACCTTGACCGGCGCGTGCCGGCCGTCGTAGTCTCGGATCCAGAATCCATGAGACCCCTTGCCGCCGAGCCGCCGCTGCCGACCCGGGTGGCCGCCGAGATGCGCGCCGCCATCCTGGCGGGCGTGCTCGCCCCGGGGACGCGCATCAAGCAGGAGGCGCTCGCCGCCGAACTCGGCGTGTCGCGCGAGCCGGTGCGGCAGGCGCTCCTCTTGCTCGAGCAGGAGGGGCTCGTCCGTGCCACGCCCAGGCGCGGCGCCATCGTCGCGCCGCTCGACCGGCAGGCCATCCGCGACCTCTACGAGCTGCGCGAGGCCGTCGAGGGGCTCGTCGCCGCCAAGGTGGCCGCCCGGCGCGACTTCGACCCCACGCCGCTCCGGGACATCGTCGAGCGGGGCCGCGCCGCCGCCCGCGGCGGCTCGCTTGCCCACCTGATCGACCTCGATCTCGACTTCCACATGGCGCTCTACGAGGCGTCGGGCAACCGGGTGATGACCGAGGTCATGCGCGGCCAGTGGAGCCACGTCCGGCGCCTCATGGCGATGACCCTCGGCGGCGCCGGGTATCGCGTCCAGGCGTGGGACGAGCACGCGGCGCTCGTCGAGGCCATCGCGGCGCGCAAGCCGGCCCGGGCGCGCGCCATCGCGGTCGAGCACGCCAGGGCGGCGCGCCGCCACCTGCTCGCCGCCTCGAAGGAGGAGGACCCGTGACGCCGACCGCCGCCATTCGTGTCCTCGTCGCCAAGGTCGGCCTCGACGGTCACGACCGGGGGGCCAAGGTCGTGGCGCGCACGCTGCGCGACGCCGGCATGGAGGTCATCTACAC
>DATCKS010000142.1:0-2033 GCA_036562265.1 Thermodesulfobacteriota bacterium
CGTGGCGCTCGCCGGCGACCGCTGCGTCGGCCGCTCGGCCCGGATCGCCGGGCGGGTCGAGCCGCGTCCGAGCGCGTCGAGCACGTCGGTGGCGGTCACGATGCCGACGAGTCGATCGCCCTCCAGGACCAGCAGCGAGCCGACCTGACGACTCCGCATCAGGTTGGCCGCCTGCCGGAGCGTCGTGTTCGGTTGGACGGTCACCGTCCCGGGCGTCATCAGTTCCTCGACCGTGCGGCCCTTGCGAAGGTCCGCGCCGTGGCGGCCGCCGAGGTCGCGCTCGGAGAGGATCCCGACCAGCTGCGAGTCGTCGGTCACCACGAGATGGCGGATGCGGTGCTGCCGCATCCGGGACCAGGCGGTGGCCGCCGGCTCGGCCGCGCCGATGGTCTCCACGGGCGCACTCATGATCTCGCGGACCCGCATGACCGCTCGCCTTTCACGACCCGTACCCGCATCGGGACAATGCGGTGACGCCGACCGGCATGGTACAGGTGGCCGGTTCCCCTGCGCCTTGACCCACGTCAAGGCGCGCCGGCGCCCGCGGCGACACGATGGCCGCCGGAGGTGCACCGGGACGTGTCCACGTCGAGGCCGACACCGCAGCCGAGGGTCGCGTCGCTGCCCCCGTCGTCCCTGCCGGGGATCCACTTCGCGGCGGCGTTCGGCGCGCTCGTCGTCGGCGCCGCCGGCCTGGTCTGGGCGGCGCCCGACCTCGCCGTCGGCGCCTACCTCTCGTTCCCCGTGATCGGGGTCGTGCACCTCTTCACGCTCGGTTTCGTCACGACGTCCATCATGGGCGTCCTCTACCAGTTCCTCCCGATCGGGCTCGGCGTCGGGATCAGGAGCGAGCGGCTCGCCTATCAGACCTTCGGCCTCTTCGCGCCGGGGGTGCTCCTCTTCGTCCTGGGGACCGTCCTCGTCCGGCACGCGCTCCTTCGCGCGGGTGTCGCGCTCGTGGCCGTGGCCGTCCTGGCGTTCGTCCTGAACCTGGCGGCGACGCTCGCCCGGACCGAGAACCGGAACGTCACCTGGTGGGGGCTCGCCGTCGGCGCCGCGAACCTCGTGGCGGTGCTCGTCCTGGGCCTGCTGCTGGCCGCCAACCTGGGAACCGGCAGCCTCGGCGCCGCGCGTCTCGGCGCGGGCGCCGCGCACGCGCACCTCGCCCTCCTCGGCTTCGTCATGCCGGTCGTGGTCGGCGTCGGGCACAAGCTCCTGCCGATGTTCCTGGTGGCGCCCGGCGTCGACCGCCGGCCGGCCGCGGCCGCCCTCGTGCTCCTCGGCGCCGGCGCGCCGCTCCTGGCGGCCGGGCTCGGCCTCGGCGTCCGGGCGGCGGCGCTCGCGGGGGCCGGCCTCGCCCTGGCGGGCCTCCTCGCCTTCGTGCTGCAGGCCGCCCTCTACTTCCGGCGGCGCCGGCTGCCCGCCCTCGACCCGGCGATGCGGCTCGCGGCGTTCGGCGTGACGTCGCTCGCGCTCGCGGCGGCGCTCGCCCCGGCGGTCCTCGTCCGCGGTCCCCGTGCGCCGGGCCTCGTAACGGCGTACGGGCTCCTGGGCCTCCTCGGCCTCTGTCTCTTCGTCGTCGGGCACTACTACCGGATCGTGCCGCACTTCGTCTGGCGACAGCGGTACCTCTCGAGGCGGGGCGAGGCGCCGATGCCCAGACCCGACGACCTCCTCTCGCGGCGCCGGGCAGAGGTCGCGGCGGTCCTCCTCGCGGCCGGACTGGCCGTCCTCGCCGCGGCGGCGGCCATGGCCGGGGTCGCCCCGGCGGCCCTCGCGCGGGCCGGCGCCCTCCTCTTCGCGGCCGGCGCCGCGACCGTCACCGTGCAGATGGCCGGGCTTGCGCTCGGCCGTTCGTAATCAAGGAAGGAGACCTGCGATGCAACCGACGACGACCCTGCCTCCGATCGACCCGGCCGAGACGATCCACGCGATCCTCGAGCGCCACCCAGAGACCGCGGCGGTCTTCGAGCGACACGGGATCCACGTGTGCTGCGGCGGCGACGTGCCGCTCGCCGTGGCGGCCGAGCGCG
>DATCKS010000149.1:0-6990 GCA_036562265.1 Thermodesulfobacteriota bacterium
TCTCAGAACCTGGTTTGGCTCATCTGGCTTTTCCGATCGCTGAGCCCCGGGCGACCGGCTGGCCGCCTCGGCTCGATGCGGCCGTGCCGCCGGATCGCGAGCCGCATCCCGGCGGCGCGAGCGGCAGGGGGACGCCCCTTCCCGGCCAGGAGGTCGAGCGGTGATCCGCCTTACGGCGCCGCCCCGTCTCGCCCTTGCATCGCGGCCGCGGTTGGTAGTATCGAGAGGGCACAGGAAGCATCGGTCTCGGGGACCGTGCGTGGAGGCCACATGCTGATCAGGCGACCGCCGGATATCCCGTCGTCCGAGATCACGCCGGAGAGCGTCTACGCGGCGCGGCGCCGCTTCCTCAAGTCCGGTCTCTTCGCGTTCGCGGCGGCAGCCCTCGGTTGCTCGCGCGACGAGAGCGGCGCCACCGCCGCCGAGCCGGCGCGTCCCCTCGGGGCGCTCACCTTCACGAAGAGCCCCCTCTCCACCGACGAGCCGCTGACCTCGTTCGACGCGATCACCTCGTACAACAACTTCTACGAGTTCGGCGCCGACAAGGAGGACCCGAAGCGGTACGCGGGGTCGCTCCGGGTCAGGCCCTGGTCGATCGCCGTGGAAGGGGAGGTGGCGAAGCCCGGCGTCATCGCCTACGAGGACTTCGTCAGGCCGCACCCCCTCGAGGAGCGGATCTACCGCCTGCGCTGCGTCGAGGCGTGGTCGATGGTGATCCCCTGGATCGGCTTCCCGCTCGGCAAGGCGCTCGAGCGGTTCGAGCCGACCTCGCGCGCGAAGTTCGTCGCGTTCGAGACGCTCCACGATCCGGAGCAGATGCCGGGGCAGCGCCGGCGGATCCTCGACTGGCCGTACCGCGAGGGGCTTCGGATCGACGAGGCCATGCACCCCCTCACGATCCTCGCCGTCGGTCTCTACGGGAAGGAGTTGCCGAACCAGAACGGCGCGCCGCTCAGGCTCGTCGTCCCGTGGAAGTACGGCTTCAAGAGCATCAAGTCGATCGTGCGGATCCGGCTCGTCGAGCAGATGCCGCCCACGTCGTGGAACATGGCCCAGCCCTCGGAGTACGGCTTCTACTCGAACGTGAACCCGGAGGTGGACCACCCCCGCTGGAGCCAGAAGACGGAGCGGCGCATCGGCGAGTTCCGGCGGCGCAACACCCTCCCCTTCAACGGGTACGCCGACCAGGTCGCGAGCCTCTACGCCGGCATGGACCTCCGGACGTACTACTAGAGGTGTCCGCCGAGCTTGGGTTCAGGCGAGTCGTCCGGCCGATCGTCCTCGGGCTCGCACTCCTGCCGCTCGGCCTCGGCGTCTACTGGCTCCTCACCGGCCGCCTCGGCCCCAATCCGATCGAGGCGGCGACGCGGCACCTCGGCTGGTGGGGGCTCGCGCTCCTCCTCGTGAGCCTCGCCGTCACGCCGCTGCGCCAGCTCACCGGCTGGAACCGGGCGATCCGGCTACGCCGCATGCTCGGGCTGGTCGCGTTCGGCTACGTCGCGCTCCACGTGACGAACTACGTGGCCGTCGACCACTTCTTCGACTGGCGCGCCATCGGGGCGGACATCGTCAAGCGCCCCTACATCACCGTCGGGATGACGGCGTTCCTCCTGCTCGTGCCGCTTGCCGTCACCTCGACCGACGGGTGGGTGCGACGCCTCGGCGGCAAGCGGTGGCAGCGGCTCCACTACCTCGTCTACCCCGCCGCCGTCCTCGGCGTGGTCCACTACTTCCTCCTCGTCAAGGCCGACACGCGCGAACCGGCCCTCTTCGCCGCCGCCCTGGCGGCGCTCCTCGGCTACCGCGTCTGGCGGCGCGCACTGAAACGCCGGGGCGCCGCGCGCCGCCGCCCGGAGCGAGGCGCCCCGGCCGGCTTGACATCATGATGCATCAGGCATAGCATCATGATGTGCGAACGACGCTCACCCTGGACCCGGACGTCGCCGCGAAGCTGAAGGCCGAAGCGCGGCGGACCGGGAAGCCGTTCAAGACCGTGGTCAACGAGGCGTTGCGGCTCGGGCTCGCCTCCCGGCGGGAGGCGCCGGCCGCCCGATTCGAGGTCCGCACCCGTGACCTCGGCGGGCTGCGGCCCGGTCTGAGCTACGACAACGTCGAGGAGTTGCTCGACCAGATCGAGGGGCCGTTGCGGCGATGACGCTGGTCGACGCCAACGTGCTCCTCTACGCCTACGATCTCCGGTCGCTGCATCACGATCGATGCCGGACCTGGCTCGAGGCTGCCTTCTCGGGGCCGGCGCCCGTCCGGATCGCGTGGGTCACGATCCTCGCGTTCCTGCGAATCACGACGAGCCCTCGGGCGTTCCCCCGCCCCTTCACGGTCTCGGAGGCGGAGTCGATCGTGTCGAGCTGGCTCGCCTTGCCCACCGTCGCGCCGCTCGAGCCCGGTGAGCGGTACTGGGCGATCCTCGGCAAGCTGCTCGTCGATGCGCAGGTGAGCGGACCGCTCGTGATGGACGCCGCGCTGGCGGCGCTGGCCATCGAGCACGGCGCCGTCCTCTGCACGACCGACGCCGACTTCCGGCGCTTCCCCGGCCTGCGGACCATCGACCCGACCTCCCGGTAGCGCGTCCGGGGCAGCCCGCGCCGGCCGGCGGCGTCCGGCGCGCCGGGCGCGCGCCGGAGCCCCGATCCTACTTGATCTGCGCCAGCGCCTCCTCGACGACGGCGAAGTCCTTGAGCCAGACCTCCTCCGTGGCCTTCGCGGACAGCCACCGCCCGTCGAACCCGGCCTTGACGAGCGCCTGCTGCGTCTGCGGGTCCTGAACCGCCCGCTCGAAGGCGCGGGTGATCGTCTCGACCACCGCGGGCGGCATCCCCTTCGGTCCGAAGAGGTGGTGGTAGATCTGGCCCTGGATGGGGAGGTCGAGGCCCTTTTCCTTGAGCGTCGGTACCTCCGCGAGGTCGGGCAGTCGCTCGTCCACGAGGATGGCGAGCGGCCGGACGAGGTTCGAGTCCATGTACTGCTTCATGCGGCCGTACGAGCCGACCGACATGTCGACGTGCCCGCCGAGGAGCGCGGTCGTCGCCGGGCCTCCCCCCTGGTACGGGACGTGCGTCGCCTTGATCCCCGCCCGGCGCACGAACATTTCCGCGTAGACGTGGCCCATCGTGGCGACGCCGGACGAGCTGTACGAGATGCCCTTCGCCTTCCCGGTGGCCACGAACTCGTCGAGCGTCTTCCACGGCGCGTCGGCCTTCACCCAGAGGAAGTAGGGCGCGAAGCCCGCGGCGCCGAGGTGCGTCAGGTCCTCCTTCTTGAACGAGAGGCTCGCGCCGTCGGCCACCATCTTGGAGGCCAGGTCCGGCTCGAAGGTCCAGCCGAGCGTGTAGCCGTCGGGGCGGGCCTTGACGACCTGCTCCGTCCCGAGGGCCTGCGCGGCACCCGGCTTGTACACGATCGTGACGGACTGCTTGAGTTCGCGCTTGAGCGCCTCGGCGATGATCTGCCCCGAGACCGAGGCTGAGCCGCCCGGCGACGTCGGGATGATCAGGGTGATCGCTCGGCTCGGGAAGTCGTCCGCCCGAGCGGTCACGGCGAGCGAGCCGACGAGCGCCGCGGCGAGCAGGGCAATGCGCCTACGCATGACGGTCTCCTTTCTTCCTGGAAAGGTCCTGGACGATCGGGAGCACGAGCAGGACGGCCGCGACGAGGAACAACACGGCCGCGATCGGGTGCCGGACGAACGCCGTCAGGTCACCCTGACTCAGGATCAGCGCCTGCCGGAAGTTCAGTTCGAGCATCGGCCCGAGGATGAGCGCGAGGACCATGGGCGCCGGGTCGAAACCGGCCTTCCGCAGGAGGTAGCCGAGGAGGCCGAACGCGACCATGAGCACGACTTCGGTCGTGCTGTTGTTGACGCTGTAGACCCCCACGAGACAGAAGAGGAGGATCGCCGGGAAGAGATAGTCGTACGGCACCTTCAGGAGCCGGACCCAGAGGCCGATGAGCGGAAGGTTCAGCATGAGCAGCATCAGGTTGCCGACGTACATGCTGGCGACGACCCCCCAGAAGAGCTCGGGGTGCGTCCGCATGAGGAGCGGCCCCGGCTGGATGCCGTAGATCAGCAGGGCGCCGATGAGAATCGCCGTCGCCGAGTTCGACGGGATGCCGAGCGAGAGCATCGGGATGAAGGCACCGGTCGACCCGGCGTTGTTGGCCGCTTCCGGCCCGGCCACTCCGGCGATCGCCCCCTTGCCGAACGCCTCGGGGCGCCGGGCGAGGCGCCGCTCGACGGCGTACGACACGAAGGAGGACAGCACCGCCCCCCCGCCAGGGAGGATCCCGAGCAGGAAGCCGATCACCGAGCCGCGCGCGATCGGCATGCCCGACTCCGCCCAGTCGCGCCGCGTCGGCAGGAGCCCGCGCACCTTTCCGGTGTAGACGTCCCGCTTCTCGCCCCCTTCGAGGCCGACCAGGACCTCGGCGATGCCGAAGAGGCCCATGGCCATCGGCAGGAAGCCGATCCCGTCCGACAGCTCGGTCAGTCCGAAGGTGAACCTGGGAAGCCCGGTGATGGTGTCGAGGCCGATCGTGCCGAGGACGAGACCGGCGGCCGCCATCATGAGCCCCTTCACCATCGACCCGTGCGTCATGTACGAGAGGATCACGAGCCCCGCGACCATCAGGGCGAAGTACTCCGTCGGCCCGAAGCGCAGCGCGAAGGTGGCGAGCGGGGGGGCCAGGAGGATGAGCCCGACGAGCGAGAGCGTGCCGGCGATGAACGACGCGAACGCGGCCATCCCGAGCGCCGGCCCCGCGCGCCCCTGGCGCGCCATCTGGTAGCCGTCGAGGCAGGTCACCACCGACGACGCCTCGCCCGGGATGTTCACGAGGACCGACGTCGTCGACCCGCCGTACATGGCGCCGTAGTAGATGCCGGCGAGCATGATGACCGAGGAGACGGGCGACGCCTCGTAGGTCATCGGCAGGAGGATGGCGAGCGCGCCCGTGGGGCCGAGCCCCGGCAGGACGCCGACGAGCGTGCCGACCGTGACGCCGACGAGCGCGAAGACCAGGTTGGTCGGCGTGAGGGCGACCTGAAAGCCCTGGGCGAGGAGGTCGAGGGTCCCCATGGCCTAGAAGAGCACCCCGCGCGGCAGCGGCGTCGCGAGCCAGCGCACGAAGACGAACTCGACCGTGAGGATCGCTCCCACGCCGAAGGCGAGCGCCGCGTAGACCGAGCGCCCCCCGATCAGCACGAAGCCCACGGTGGCCAGGAACGTGGCGACCAGATAGCCGACCGTCTCCACGGCGAGGCCCCACGCGAGCAGCAGGACGCAGACCGCCGCCGCCCGCAGCCACGGCCCCTCGATCCGGTACGACGCCGCGCCGATGGTCCCGGCGAGCCGGATCGCGGCGAGGAGCCCGAGTGCCGTCGCGAACACGAGCGGCGCGAACCCCGGACCGGGGTCCCGCAGCGTGCCGACGCCGAGTCGGATCGCCCCGACCGCGACGACGGCCGAGGCCAGGAGGAAGGCGAGCGCCCCGTACCAGTCGCGGTACGTCACGGCGCGTTCTCCTCGGCGAGCCGCGCGCGAAGCGCCGCCTTCACGATCTTGCCGACGGCGTTCTTCGGGAGGTCCTCGAGGACGACGACCCGGCGCGGCGTCTTGAAGCGGGCGAGCCGCTCGCGGCAGAACTCGATCAGCTCGCCCGCGTCGATCGTCGCACCCGGCCGCGGCACCACGCAGGCCACCGGCTGCTCGCCGAGATCCGGATCGGGCATGCCGACGACCGCCGCCTCCAGGACGGCCGGGTGGCGGTAGAGGACGTCCTCGACCTCCCGCGCCGAGATGTTCTCCCCGCCCCGGATGATGATGTCCTTCTTCCGGTCGGTCAGGAAGAGATAGCCGTCGGCATCGACGTAACCGAGGTCGCCGCTCCGGAGCCAGCCGTCGCGAAGGACGGCGGCCGTCTCCTCCGGCCGATTGAGGTACCCCCGCATGACGGTGCCCCCGCGGATGCAGACCTCGCCCACCGCGCCGGCCGGCAGCTCGCGGCCGGCCTCGTCGTGGATCCTCACCTCCTGCCCCGAAAGCGGCAGCCCCACCGATCCCACCTTGCGCCGGCCCGACACGGGATTCATCGTGCTCGTGCAGGTCCCCTCGGCCAGGCCGTAGCTGATGACGACCGGGACGCCGAGCCACGCCTCGACCCGCTCCTGCAGCTCGACCGGCATCGGCGCCGACCCGCAGCGGACGAACCGGAGCGACGACCGGTCGAGTCCCGGATCGGGCGCCGCAAGCAGGCGGCTGTAGACCGTCGGCACGGCGGTGAAGTAGGTCGGCCGGAAGCGGGCGACCGCCGGCCAGAAGTCCGCGACGTCGAAGCGCGGCCGGAGCGCGATGGAGGCGCCGGCGAGGAGGGGGCCGACGGTGGTGTTGACGATCCCGTTGGTGTGGAAGAGCGGCATGATGTGGAGCACCCGGTCGTCCGCCGTCACCTCGCTCCGCTCCATGACCTGCGACGCGTTCAGGAGCACGTTCCGGTGCGACAGCATCACCCCCTTGGGCAGGCCGGTCGTCCCCGACGTGTACATCAGGAGCGCGACCGCGTCGGGGTCCGGGACGGCGGACGGGGCGACGCCCCGGGGATCGGGCAGCCCCGCGAGGTCCTCCCGGGTCCCCAGGACGAGGACGGAGGCGAGGGACGGCAGCTCCGCGGCGAGTCGCGCGAAGAGCGGCGCGTGCTCGGCGTCGGTCACCACCGCGCGCGCGCCCGAGTCCTCGAGCTGGAAGCGGATCTCCGCCGGCGTCAGGCGCGGGTTGAGCGGGCAGAACCAGGCTCCGGCCCGGTACGCGCCGAACATGTCGGCAATGAACGCCGGCGAGTTCGGCAGGAGCGCCGAGACCACGTCGCCCGGCCGGATGCCCGCCTCGGCCAGCCGGCCGGCAACCCGCGTCGCCAGCCGGTCGAGGTCGCCGAAGGTGATCACGTCCTCGTCGGTCAGGATGAAGGGCCGGTCGCGCA
>DATCKS010000152.1:0-6243 GCA_036562265.1 Thermodesulfobacteriota bacterium
GGTGGAGGAGGTTGACCCGACACCCGGCCGCCGCGGCAAGCACGCCGGCCTCGTGGATCGAGAGGCGCTCGGTGAGGGGCGGACGCGCCTCGCTGTAGGCGTGCAGCCCTTTGAGGCCCGAGCGCTTGACGCGGTCGATGAAGAGCTTGATCAGTTCGGCGTTCTCGCAGTGCAGGCTGAGCGAGATGCGCCCCGCCGACCCGTAGCGGGCGTCGGCCTTCGCGATCTCTTCCATCATCGCGAAGAGATGCCCGAAGTCGTACGAGTCGGACATCGTGTAGCGCTGGGCGTCGGCCGAGTCGGCCGCGAGGTTGAGCCCCTTGTAGAACATGTAGTACTTGAAGGACGCGACCCCCATCTCGCCGACCAGCCAGTCGATCTCGCCGAGTTGCGCGGTCGTCATCGGCGCGATGTGGTAGCCGTAGTCGGTGTGGGCCCGCCCCTCGGTGGCGGCGAGGACCTCGGGGAAGATCTCCCGGTAGGGACCGGTCCGGTTGAGGTAGTGCTGGCCGGTTCGGAAGTAGCTGAGGACGGTCGTGACCCCGCCGACGAGCGACGACTCGGTCTCCGTCCGGACGTCCTCGGAGAGCGGCCGGTAGATGCCGAGATGGTAGTGCGCGTCGATCGCGCCCGGGAAGACGAGGAGTCCCCTCGCGTCGATCGCCTCGTCCGCGTCGCCGGGCCCGAGGCCAAAGGCGATCGCGGCGATCCGCCCGTCCCTGATCCCGAGATCGCAGCCGGTGACGCCCCGGCCAGGCAGGACGACCTGGCCTCCGAGCACGACCGAGTCATATCGCGGCACGCCTGCTCCTCCCTCCGATGGACGGCCGGCTGCCCTCCGGGCAGCCGAGCGCGGTGGAAACCTCGGACGCCGCCTCGCGAACCAGGACGGCGAACTGTCGCAACTGCTCGGGGCCGATCCGGAAGGTGGGCCCCGACACGGTGAGGCCGGCGACGACCGTTCCGGTGGCGTCGCGGATCGGCGCGCTGGCCGACGACGCGCCGTCGATCCGTTCGTCGACGCTGCACGCGTACCCCTGCTCGCGGATCTCCTGGAGCTGGCGGCCGAGCCGCCTCGGGTCGGTCACCGTCCTGCGCGTGAAGCGGGGGAGGGGGCCGGCGAGGATCCGCTCGATGCGGGCCGGCGGGAGGTGCGCGAGGAGGACCTTGCCGGAGGCGCCGGCGTGCAGCGGCAGGGGGCGGCCGATCTCCACGAACTGGCGGATCGCCTGCTGGCCCTCGATCTTCTCGAGGCAGATCCGATAGCCGTCCCGCTCCACGTTCAGGTCGACCGTCTCGCCGGTCCGCTCCTGGAGCCTTCGCATGACGGGGAGCGCCTCGCGGCGGAGGTCGAGCCCCTCGGCCACCAGCCGTCCGAGGCGCAGGAGCGTGAGGCCCAACCGGTAGCGGCGGCTCTGAGTGTCCTGCGCCACGAACCCCCGATCCCCGAGGAGCTGGAGGAGACGGTGAGCGGTGCTCTTCGAGACGCCGAGGCTTTGCGCGACCTCGGTAACCCCGAGGAGCGGGCGGCCGGCGTCGAAGAGCATCAGGATGTCGATCGCCCTGGCGACGCTGCGCAGCTCGTCGTCCCGCGCACGTCCCTGCTGCGTCGGAGCCGAGATCGCGTGTCCCATCGTCCGCATGACGTCTCGTGACCTCGACCGTGCGGCTGTTCCGTACTACGGAACGACGTTCTGCGTAGTTCGATTCTCGCCTCGTGCGACCGATCGTGTCAAGCGCGTTACTCGTCCCGCCGCGGGCGACTTGCCAAGCTCGCGGTCGACCCGTTAGGCTGTGCGTGCCGTGCCGACGATCGCACTCGAGCACGTGAGCAAGCACTGGGGCGCCACTCGGGCCGTCGACGACGTAAGCTTCACCGTGGCGTCGGGCGGGCTCGTCGTGCTGCTCGGACCCTCGGGCTGCGGCAAGTCGACCACGCTGCGGCTCATCGCGGGGCTCGAGCGGGTGACGGCCGGCCGGATCCTCGTCGCCGACCGCGACGTGACGGACCTCGGGCCGGCGCGCCGCCACGTCTCCATGGTCTTCCAGTCCTACGCGCTCTTCCCCCACCTCTCGGTGGCCGAGAACATCGTCTTCGGGCTCAAGGTGCGGCGCGTGCCCCGGGCCGAGCGGCAGGCGCGGCTCGGCCGCGTGGCGGACCTCCTCGGCCTCGGCCCCCTGCTCCAGCGAAAGCCCGCCCAGCTCTCCGGCGGGCAGCAGCAGCGCGTGGCGCTCGCGCGCGCCATCGTGGCCGAGACGCCCGTCTGCCTCATGGACGAGCCGCTGTCGAACCTCGACGCGCAGCTCAGGCAGGAGGTGCGCCGCGAGATCCGCGCCTTGCAGCGGAAGCTCGGCGTCACGATGGTCTACGTCACGCACGACCAGGCCGAGGCCATGAGCATGGCGGACCGGGTGATCCTGATGCGCGAGGGGCGCATCGAGCAGGACGCACCGCCCGCGGAGATGTACGCGAGGCCCGCGACAACGGCCGTGGCTCGCTTCATCGGGACGCCGCCGATGAACCTCCTCCCGCTGGCGCCTGGCGCGCGCGGTACCGTCGTTGCGGGGACCGACGGGCCGGTGGTGCTGCCGGCGCCGATCGAGGGGCTGCTCGTCGGGCTTCGGCCCGAGGACCTTCGCTTCGGCCCTCGGGGCCTCGCGGCGCGCGTGCTGTCGGTCGAGTACCTGGGCGCCGACTCGATCGTCGTGTGCGCGGCCGGCGACAGCGGGTACGCGGAGGCTTCGGCCGCGACCACGTTCGCCGTGCGGCAGCCAGGTTCGGCGCCGCTCGCGCCGGGGGCCGCCGTTCGGGTCGCCTGGGCGCCGGAGGCGATGCACCTGTTCGAGGCGGCGAGCGGTCGCCGCCGGGACGATCTCTTGGCCGAGGCGCGCCGCACCGCTACGCCGGCGTGAGCGCGCCCGCGGAGTCGAGGAGGACGACGATGTCGAGATCGAAGCTCGGGGGGATACTGCTGGCCGTGCTGCTGGCGGCCGTCGCGACGGGCCCCGTGCGCGGCGCGGACGCCGCGGTCGAGCTGACGATGTACTACCCGGTCGCCGTCGGCGGCCCTGTCACGAAGATCGTCGACGGCATGATCGCCGACTTCGAGAAGGCCCACCCGGACATTTCGGTGACGGCCGTCTACGCGGGCAACTACGACGACACCCGAACCAAGGCGCTGGCCGCCCTCAAGGCGGGCCAGCCGGTCCAGCTTTCCGTGCTCTTCTCGATCGACCTGTTCGAGCTGATCGACCAGGACGCCATCGTCCCCTTCGACGACCTCGTGCCGGAGGCGGACCGCGCGTGGTTCACCGGCTTCTACCCGGCCCTCATGGAGAACAGCCGTTACCAGGGCAAGACATGGGGGATTCCCTTCCAGCGCTCCACCATCGTCATGTACTACAACAAGGACGCCTTCAAGGAGGCCGGGCTCGACCCGAACCGCCCGCCGGCGACCTGGGCGGAGCTGGCCGACGCGGCCAGGAAGCTCACGAAGAGGGACGCCGCCGGGAACGTGACGCGCTGGGGCGTCATGATCCCGTCGACCGGCTACGCCTACTGGATGTTCCAGGCCCTCGCGAAGCAGAACGGCGAGGTGCTGATGAACGAGGACGGCAACCGGACCTACTTCGACAAGCCGGGCGTGGTCGAGGCGCTGGAGTTCTGGCGCGACCTCAGCGCGAAGCACGGGGTCATGCAGCCCGGAACGGTCGAGTGGGGGACGCTCCCGAAGCAGTTCCTCGAGGGGAAGACCGCCATCATGTGGCACACGACCGGCAACCTCACCCCCATCCGGCGCGACGCGCGGTTCGACTTCGGCGTCGCCATGCTGCCGGGCAACACGGGACGAGGCTCTCCCACGGGCGGCGGCAACTTCTACATCTTCAAGCGGACGTCGCCCGAGGAGCGGAAGGCGGCGTACACCTTCGTCCGGTGGATGACGGCGCCGGAGCAGGCGGCGCGCTGGTCGATCGCGACCGGCTACATGGGGACGAGCAAGGCCGCCTACCAGACGCCGGCCCTCTCCGGCTACGTGAAGGAGTTCCCGCCCGCGGCGGTCGCCCGTGACCAGCTCGAGTACGCCACGGCCGAATTCGCGGTCCACGAGAACGCGCGCGTCAAGAAGCTGCTCGACGACGCGATCCAGGCCGTGCTCACCGGCGCGAAGACGCCGAAGGCGGCCCTCGCCGAGGCGCAGGCAGGCGCGGAGCGCGTGCTGCGCCGGTACCGTTGATCACCGTGCCGCGGGGCCGGGCGGCGGGCGCCGCCGTCCGACCCCGGCCGGCCGCGCCGGGGCGCGACGTGATCGGCTGGCTCCTGCTCCTGCCGGCGGCGGTGCTGCTCGTCACCTTCACGCACTACCCGATTCTCGAGACGATCCGTGCCAGCCTCTTCTCGACGCCCCGCGCGACCCGGCCGGCGGTGTTCGTCGGCCTCGACAATTACCGCCTCATGCTCGAGGATCCGGTCTTCTGGCAGGTCCTGCGCAACAACGTCGTCTTCGCCCTCGGGACCATCCCGGCGAGCGTGGCCATCGCGCTGGTCATGGCGGTGTGGGTCAACGAGCGGCTGCCCGGCCGTGCGCTGGTCCGCACGGCCTACTTCACGCCGACGGTGCTGCCCATGGTGGCGGCGGCGAACATCTGGCTCTTCTTCTACACGCCGCAGCTCGGCCTTCTCGACCAGGTGCGGGCGCTCTTCGGCGGGGCGAGCCACAACTGGCTCGGCGACCCGTCGACGGTCATGGGGTGCCTGATCGTCATGACGATCTGGAAGGAGGCGGGCTTCTTCATGATCTTCTACCTGGCGGCCCTCCAGCAGCTCCCGCCCGACCTGCGCGAGGCGGCGGCGCTCGAGGGGGCGGGCCGCTGGTACTTCTTCCGGCGGATCACCCTGCCGCTGCTCATGCCGGTCACGCTCTTCGTCCTCGTCAACGCGACGATCAACTCCCTCAAACTGGTCGATCAGCTCTTCGTCCTCACCAAGGGTGGGCCGGACAACGCGTCGTCGCTCCTCCTCTACTACATCTTCGAGGTCGCCTTCGCCTTCAACGACTCCTCGTACGCCGCGACGCTCACCGTCGTGCTCCTCGGGATCCTCGGGCTCCTGGCCGTGAGCCAGTTCGTCTACCTCGACCGGAGGGTGCACTACCGATGAGGGGGACCGGCGACGGCCTCGTCGCCGAGGCCTCCTTCGGCGTCTGGCTCGAGCGGGTCGCGGCCTGGACCCTTGCCGTGCTCTGGGCGCTGCCGCTCGTCTACGCGGTCTGGGCCGCGTTCCACCCGGCGGAGTTCGCCACGCGGCTCGACCCGCTCGCGCCGCTCACGCTCGAGAACTTCCGCCGCGCCTGGGAGGTCGCCCCCTTCGCCCGGTACTTCGTCAACACGGTCCTGCTCGTCACGATGGTGCTCGCCGCCCAGCTCGTGCTCTGCTCCCTCGCCGGCTACGCCTTCGCCCGCTTCGACTTCCGCGGGCGAGACGTGGCCTTCGCCCTGGTGCTCGTGCAGGTGATGATCATGCCCGAGGTCCTCATGGTGGAGAACTACGTCACACTGAGCCGCCTCGGCCTGGTCGACACGCTGCTCGGCATCGGCCTGCCCTACATGGCGTCGGCCTTCGGCATCTTCCTGCTCCGGCAGACGTTCAGGCAGATGCCGAAGGAGCTGGACGAGGCGGCTCGCGTGGAGGGGGCCGGGTTCCTGCAGCTCCTCTGGAAGGTGTACGTACCCCTCGCGAGGCCGATCTATCTCGCCTACGGGTTGGTGTCGGTGAGCTACCACTGGAACAACTTCCTCTGGCCGCTCGTCATCACGAACTCGGTGAACACGCGCCCCCTCACCGTGGGCCTCGCGATCTTCGGCGCGCCCGAGTCGGGCGTGGACTGGGCGGTGATCAGCGCCGGCACCATCATGGCCATCTCGCCGCTGCTCATCGCCTTCCTGCTGTTCCAGCGGCAGTTCATGCAGTCCTTCATGCAGGCGGGCATCAAGTGAGATGACGGCCATCGTTACCTGGAACATCCAGGCGGGAAAAGGCTGCGACGGTGTCACCGACCTCGCGCGCATCGCGGCGGTGGTGAAGTCGATGGGTGAAGCCGACGTCATCTGCCTGCAGGAAGTCGCGCGCCACGAGCCGACGATCGCCGGCGGCGCCGACCAGGCGGCCGAGCTCCAGGCGCTTTTCCCAGGCTACGAAGCGGTGTTCGGCGCCGCGCTCGTGCGAGGGCAGCGGCAGTTCGGCAA
>DATCKS010000158.1:0-17019 GCA_036562265.1 Thermodesulfobacteriota bacterium
CCTCACGGCGCCTCCATCACCGGCTCGCGGCCGGCGTCCGCTCCGGCCGGGGTGAACCCGGCCTCCGCTCCTCGGCGCGCCTCTCGGCGCGCCAACCGCCGGTGGCCGCTCGCCTCTGCGGCGCCTCACGGCGCCTCCATCACCGGCTCGCGGCCGGCGTCCGCTCCGGCCGGGGTGAACCCGGCCTCCGCTCCTCGGCGCGCCTCTCGGCGCGCCAACCGCCGGTGGCCGCTCGCCTCTGCGGCGCCTCACGGCGCCTCCTCCACGGCGCGGGTCAGGAAGACGAACGCCATCGAGGGACGCTTGCTCGCCTCGCGGACGACGAACTGCACGCGGTCGAGTTCCCATCCCTGGGGCGTCCACTCGTTCAGCACCCGCTCCAGTTCCTCGTCGGTGACCGTCGTGAGTTCGATCACCTTGTAGGCGACGCCCCTGGCCACCGCGCTACCGCCCCCCCGAGAGGAGCCGCGCGGCGTCCTTCGCGAAGTAGGTGATGATCAGGTCGGCCCCGGCGCGCCGGAAGCCGGTCAGCATCTCCATCATCACGCGGTCGTGATCGATCCAGCCCTTCTCGGCCGCAGCCTTGACCATCGCGTACTCGCCGCTCACGTTGTAGGCCGCCACCGGCAGCTCGCACGCCTCCCGCACCCGCCGGATCACGTCGAGGTACGCGAGCGCCGGCTTCACCATGACGATGTCGGCCCCCTCCTCGATGTCGAGCGCCACCTCGACCAGCGCCTCGCGCGCGTTGGCCGGGTCCATCTGGTAGCTGCGCCGGTCGCCGAAGGCCGGCGCGGAGTCCTGGGCCTCGCGGAAGGGACCGTAGAAGGCCGACGCGAACTTGGCCGAGTAGGCCATGATGGGCGTCGTCTCGAGCCCCTCGGCGTCGAGCGCCCGGCGGATCGCGCCGACGCGGCCGTCCATCATGTCGGAGGGGGCCACCATGTCGGCCCCCGCCTTCGCGTGCGCCAGCGCCGTGCGGGCGATCAGCTCCACCGACCGGTCGTTGTCGATCCGGCCGTCGCGCACCACGCCGCAGTGCCCGTGACTCGTGTAGGCGCAGAGGCAGACGTCGGTGACGACCGTGAGGCCGGGGACCCGACGCTTGATGGCGCGCACCGCCTCGGGGACGATGCCGTCCGGGTCGTACGCGGCCGACGCCACGTCGTCCTTCCGGTCCGGCACGCCGAAGAGGAGCACGTACCGCACGCCCGCCTCGAACGCCGCCGCCGCCTCCTCGGCGAGATGCTCGGTGGACATCTGGTAGACGCCCGGCATCGCGTCGATCTCCCGGCGGACGCCCCGGCCGCCTCTGGCGAACAGCGGGTAGACGAGCCGATCCGCGGACAGCGTCGTCTCGCGCGCCATCGCCCGCAGGCCCTCGGTCGCCCTGAGACGCCGCGGCCGCCGCGCGAGCGAGAGCGTCGTGTCCTTCGTGCCGACGATCATGGCCTCCCTCCCTTGCCTCCGGCCGCGGAGGCCGCCCGGCCGCGTTCGCTCTCCCCGGCGAACCGCGCGACGAGGGCGCGCGTGAGGGCCGGAATCGTGGCGGCCTCGGGTACGAGATCGACCCGGACGCCGGCGGCGGCCGCCGCCTCGGCCGTGAGCGGCCCGATGGCGGCAACCACCGTCCCCGCAAGGAGGGCCGGCGCCGCCTCCCGCCCGAGCATCTCGACCAGGTTGCGCACGGTGGAGGCGGACGTGAAGGTTACCGCGTCGATCCGTCCCGCTTCGAGGAGGCCGCGCACGCCGGCGGCGGCGGACCGGTCGGGCAGGACGTTCCGATAGGCGGTGACGACGTCCACCTCGGCCCCCCGCTCGGCCAGCGCGGTCGGCACGACCTCCCGGGCGTCCCTGGCGCGCGGGACGAGGACGCGGCGGCCCCGAAGCCCGTCCGGGCCCTCGGCCGCCGCGAGCGCCGCGACGACGGCCTCGGCCCGGTACTCGGGGGGGACCACGTCCACCTTGAGGCCGAGCCGCTCGAGCGCCTCGGCCGTGGCCGGGCCGATCGCGCAGAGGCGGGCCCGGCCGAGCGCCCGCACGTCGCGCCCCGAGTCGCGCAGGCGCAAGAGGACGAACCGCACCGCGTTGGCGCTCGTGAAGACCACCCAGTCGTACCCGGCCAGGCGGTCCAGCGCCGCGTCCAGTTCGGCCCACGAGTCGGGCGGCCGGATCTCGATCGTCGGAAACTCCACGGGGACGGCGCCCGCCTGGCGCAGCCCCTCGGCGAAGACCGACGCCTGCTCGCGCGCGCGCGTGACGAGGATACGCCGGCCGAAGAGCGGCCGCCGCTCGAACCAGGCGATCCGCTCGCGAAGCCGGACGACCTCGCCCACGACCGTGAGCGCGGGCGGCGTGATCCCGCGGGCGCGCGTCCGCTCCACGATGTCGGCGAGCGTCCCGACCACCGTCTCCTGCTCGGGCGTGGTGCCCCAGCGGATCACCGCCGCGGGGGTCTCCGGCGAGCGGCCGTGCGCGACGAGGCGCGCCACGATGTCCGGAAGGGTCTTGACCCCCATGAAGAACACGAGCGTGCCGCCGCGGGCGAGGCCGGCCCAGTCGATGGCCGACTCCGCCTTGTCGGGGTCCTCGTGACCGGTCACGAAGGTGACCGTGGAGACGAGGTCGCGGTGGGTGAGCGGGATGCCGGCGTACGCCGTCGCCCCGACGGCGCTCGTCACGCCCGGCACGACCTCGAACGGCACGCCGGCCGCCTCGAGCGCCAGCGCCTCTTCGCCGCCGCGGCCGAAGACGAAGGGGTCGCCCCCCTTCAGCCGGCAGACGATCCGCCCGGCGCGCGCGCGCTCGACGAGGATCCGGTTGATCTCGTCCTGGGACATGCTGGGCCGGCCGCCCTGCTTGCCCACGTAGAGGCGCTCGGCGTCGCTCCGCGCGCGATCGAGGAGCGCCGGGTTGGCCAGGTAGTCGTAGACGACGACGTCGGCCCGGGCGAGACACTCGGCGCCGCGCAGCGTGAGCAGCCCCGGATCGCCGGGACCGGCGCCGACGAGGTAGACCATCCCGCTCACGGCCGGAGCCCCCGCACGATGTCGGCTCCTTTCTCGAGGAGCGCCGCCGCGACCTCGCGGCCGAGCGCCTCCGGCGCCGAGGCGGCGCCGACGGCCTCGTGTCGCACGACGCGGCGGCCGTCCGGCGAGGCGATCAGGGCGCGCAGCCGGAGTCGTCCCCCCTCGAGCACGGCGTGGGCCGCGAGCGGCATCCGGCAGTCTCCCCCAACCGCCGCCAGCACGGCGCGCTCGGCGGTCGTGGTCAGGCGGCTCTCCTCGTGCTCGAGCGCGCGGGCGGCCTCCGCGCCGCGGCTGCCGACGCGCGCCTCGACGGCGAGGGCGCCCTGGCCGATCGCGGGGAGGGAGACGTCGAGGGGGAGCGGCTCCCGCACCTGCGCGAGGAGCCCGAGCCGCGAGAGACCGGCCATCGCGAGGATGATACCGGCGTACCGACCCTCGTTCAATCGGCGCAGGCGGGTGTCGACGTTGCCGCGGAGCGGCTCGACCGTGAGGCGCGGGAATCGGTCGAGGAGCTGCGCCTGCCGCCTGACGCTGCTCGTGCCGACGACCGCCCCCGCCGGGAGGTCGGCGAGCCGGGCGTACGTGGGCGAGCAGAACGCGTCGCGCGGGTCGTCGCGTTCGGGCACGGCGGCGACCTCGAGGCCGTCGGGGAGCGCGGCGGGGAGGTCCTTCATGGAGTGGACGGCCAGGTCGGCGCGGCCGTCGAGCAGCGCCTCCTCGATCTCCTTGACGAAGAGCCCCTTGCCCCCGATCTCGGCGAGGGGGCGGTCCTGGACGCGGTCGCCGGTCGTCCGGAGCACGAGCAGCCTGACCTCGCGCGAGGGGTCGAGCGCCTCGAGCCTCGCCTTCACGTGGTTCGCCTGCCAGAGCGCCAGGGCGCTGCCGCGCGTGGCGATCGTCAGGGGCGCCGTCACGCGGTCTGGCCCCGCCGCGCGGCGATCGGCGTCGCCTCGGCCGAACGCTCGGAGGCCGCCTCCCGCCCTCTCGGGGCGTCGGTCGCGCGGTCGAGTTCGAAGAGCGTGGCGAGCGCGTCGGCGTAGAGCGAGCCCTCGGCCTCCTCGGCGAGCCGCTTGAGCGTCGCAGTGGGCGCATGGAGGAGCTTGCCGAGCATCCCCTCGGTGAGACGCTCGACGGCCTTTCGCTGCTCGGGCGTCAGGTCGCGCAGCGCCGCGGCCATGCGGGCGAGCTCCGCCCGGCGGATCGCCTCGAAGCGGCGCCTGAGGGCGACGATCGTCGGCACGACCTCCCGCGTGCGGACGCCGCGGACGAAGGCCTCGACCTCTTCCTCGACGATCCGCTCCGCGCGCCCCGCCTCGCGCTGCCGGTGGGAACGCCCCTCCTCCACGACCGCCTTGAGGTCGTCGATGTCGTACAGATAGACGTTGGTGAGGTCGTGCACGCGGGGGTCGACGTTGCGCGGCACGGCGATGTCGATGAAGAAGAGCGGCTTCTGCCGCCGCGCGCGCATCAGGTCGGCCACCATGCCGGCGTGGACGATCGGCGTCGGCGAGCCGGTCGAGGCGACCACGATGTCGGCCTCCCCCACGGCCTGGGCCAGCGCCTCGTACGGGGCGGTGCGCCCGCCGAGCGCCATGGCGAGCGCCCGGGCGCGCTCGGCCGATCGGCTCGCCACGGTCACGTCGCGCACGCCGGAGGCGACGAGGTGTCGCGCGGTGATCTCCGCCATCTCGCCGGCGCCGAGCACGAGGACCCGCTTGGTCGTGAGGTCGTCGAAGATCCGGCGGGCGAGCGCCACCGCGGCGTGCCCCACGGAGACTCCCTGCACGCCGAGCCCGGTCTCGGTCCGGATCCGCTTGGCCACGCGGAAGACGGTGTGGAAGAGGCGCGAGAGGCGCGGGCCGGCCGTCCTGGCGCGGAGCGCCGCCGCGTAGGCCTCCTTGACCTGGCCCAGGATCTGCGGCTCGCCGAGCACCAGGGAGTCGAGCCCGGAGGCGACGCGGAAGAGGTGCCGCGCCACGGCCGCCTCCTCGAGCCGGTAGAGGGACGGTGCGACGAGGTCCGGCTCGACGCCCCGCCACTCGAGCAGCCGGCGCACCGCACAGTCGGCGCCGGCCGCCGCCCCGACCGCCAGGATGACCTCGACGCGGTTGCAGGTGGAGAGGGCGCAGACCTCCTCCACCTCGGGGAGCCCGTTCAGGCTCGCCAGCAACTCCGGCAACCGATCCTCCGGGACCGCGAGGCGCTCGCGGAGCTCGACGGAGGCGGTCGTGTGGTTGACGCCGAGCAGGACGAGCGTCATGTCAGACCGTGTGCCCGCCGACGCGGAAGAGGCCCACGCCGACCAGGGTGACCAGCACGGCGACGAAGCCGGCGATGGCGAGGACGGCGGCCCGGTGTCCCCGCCACCCCTCCGTCACGCGGCCGTGCAGGAGGACGGCGTAGAGCACCCACGTGAGGACGGAGAAGACGACCTTCGGCTCCCACCAGGTGATCGTGGCCCAGGCGAACCGGGCGATGATGCCGCCCGACAGGAGCCCGAGCGTGAGGAGCAGGAAGCCGATCGTGAGCGAGCGGACGTTCACCGCGTCGAGCACCTCGAGCGAGGGGAAGCGACGCGTGACCCAGCCGACCCGCTTGGCCTTCAGGGTGCGCTCCTGCAGGATGTACATGAGGCCGGCGCAGGCGGCGAGCGCGAGGAGCGCGTCGCCGAGGACCACGAGGCCCACGTGGACCGGCAGCCAGACGCCGGAGGCGCCGCTCGGGGGTGGCGCCGCGTCGCCGCTCGTCGAGGCCACGAGGAGGAGCAAGGCCGAAAGCGGCGTGGCGAAGGCGCCGAGGACCGGCATCCGGTAGCGAGTCTGGAACACGATCGACGCGCCGACGATGGCCCACGCGAAGAACGACAGCGACTCGAGGAGGCTCGCGGCCGGCGACACCCGGTCGCCGACGTACCGGGCGACGAGGCTCGCCGAGTGGACGGCGAAGCCGACCATGGTGATCACGCGCGCCGCCCTGGCCACCTTCGGCCGGTCGAACAGCAGGAAGGCGAGGAAGCCGCCCGTGCCGAGCACGTAGAGCGCGACGGCGCCGTCGAAGAGGAGGCGGTCGAGCATCAGCGGGCGATCCCCAGTGCGGACAGGGTGAACCGGCCGGCGGCGCGTCCGCCGAGCCGCCGCTCGGCCGCGGCCGTGACCGCCCGCTCGACCTCCCCCCACGCCCCGGCGGCGACGAGCGGCAGGAGGTCGAGGTCGGCCAGGTCGAGGAAGAGGTCCCGGTTGCGGTCGGCGGGGTCGCCGAGGGCCTGGAGCGCCTCGCGCACGCGGGCGAGGAGGTCGAGGTACGGCGCCCACTCGGGGCCGAAGTGCGCCTCGAGCGCCTCGCGGACCTTGCGGGCGACGGCCGGGCTCGCCCCCCCGGTGGAGACCGCCAGCACGAGGTCCCCGCGGCGGACGACCGCCGGGACGATGAAGTCGCTCCCTTCGGGGTCGTCGACCACGTTGCAGGGGATGCCGGCCGCCCGGGCATCCGCCAGGACCGCGGCGTTCACCTCGCGCCGGTCGGTGGCGGCGAAGACCAGGCAGGCGCCGTCCAGGTCCTCGCGCAGGTACGGGCGCCTGCGCCAGGCGATCGCCCCCGCCTCCGCGCGCGCCGCCAGGGCCGGGGTGACCTCGGGACTCACGACCAGCACCTCCGCGCCGGCCTCGAGCAGGCCGTCGACCTTGCGCTCGCCGACGCGCCCGCCCCCCACCACGACCGCCCGGCGGCCGGTCACGTCGAGCATGACCGGGTAGTGCCGCATCACCGCTGCCCGTAGAGGATCTCGTCCACGAGCGCGCAGAGGGTGTGGCCGAGGGTGATGTGCGTCTCCTGGATGCGCGCGGTGACGCGGCTCGGAACCCGGAAGAGGTGATCGCAGAGCGGCGCCATCGCCCCGCCCTCCGCGCCCGTGAAGCCGATGGTCACGAGGCCGGCGCCGCGCGCGGCCTCGAGCGCGCGCACGACGTTCCTCGAGTTGCCGGACGTGGAGATGCCGATCGCCACGTCGCCCCGGCGACCGAGCGCCCTGACCTGCTTCTCGAAAACCTGGTCGAAGCCGTAGTCGTTGCCGATCGCGGTGAGGGCCGACGTGTCGGTCGTGAGCGCCACCGCGGCCAGCGGGGGGCGCTCGATCTCGAAGCGGTTCGTGAACTCGGCCGCGATGTGCTGCGCGTCGGCGGCGCTCCCCCCGTTGCCGAAGACGAGGATCGTCCGGCCGTCGCGCAGGGCCCGCGCCATCGCCTCGGCCGCACGGACGACGGCGTCGGCGTGCGCCGCGACGAACGCCTGCTTGGCGGCGATGCTGTCGGCGAAGATGCGCTCCACCCGCTCGCGAAGCCGGCTCATGGCCCCCTGCCTTGACCGCCGAGGTAGACTCTTGGGACTTCCACGCGGTCCGGCACCTCGACCGGCCCGACCGCGGCGCGCCGTACGGGCGCGGCAAACGGGCGTTACCCGAAGGAGATCGACAACATGGCCAGCGATGCGGTCGCCGCCGTCACCGACGCCACTTTCAAGCAGGAGGTCCTCGAGTCCCCGATCCCGACCCTCGTCGACTTCTGGGCCGCGTGGTGCGCCCCCTGCCGCGCCATCGCCCCCACCGTCGAGGAGCTGGCGAAGGAGTACGCCGGCAAGGTGAAGGTCGTCAAGCTCAACGTGGACGAGAACCCGCGGACGGCCGGCGAGTACCGCATCATGAGCATCCCCACCCTCCTCCTCTTCAAGGGTGGCGCCGTGGTCGACCAGGTGGTCGGCCTCGTGCCCAAGGCGAAGCTCGAAGCGGTCCTCGCGAAGGTCGCCTGACCCCCCTGCTTGAGCGCCGCGCGCCCCGCCGCGACGGGCACGCCCGTCCCCGCGGCGCGCGGCCGCTGCCGCTGCTTTCCCAGACGAATCGGCATGGTAGCACGCTCCGGCCGAACCGCCGCCGTTCGGCGGCAGGCGTGCGCCTAGCGGCCGGGGTCGGAGGCGGCGCCGGCGATGACCGGCGTGTCGGGGAGGACCACCATGTGGAGGCAGCGCCCGGCGTCGTAGACCTCGACCCGCCGGCCGTCCTCGAAGGTGAAGACCACCCCGGTGAGCGGCTGGGCGTCCGACGGCAGGCCGGGCGCCGGCGCCGTGAAGCCGTCGCCGCCCCGGACCGCCTGGGCGACGAGCACGCGGGAGCCGAGTCTGGGGCGCCAGACCGGGTGGGCGTCGAGCGTGATCGGCTGCCAGGGGTTGGCGGGGTCGGCCTCGTGGGTCATGGCGCCCGGCGCGATCCAGATGTCGGCCGGATCGGCCGGCCCCCCGGTCCCCGCACGGCCGAGCCCGACGACCAGGGTCGGGCCCCCCTCGAACGTCAGTTCCACCTCGGCGAACTCGAGGTCGCCGGACAGGGTCTCGGCCGCCAGCGCCCGCACCCGCGCCAGCGTCCGGCCGGCTAAGGCCGAGAGCACGGCGGCGGCTTCGGGTCGGCGCGGATCCTGATACGGGTCGGCCATCGCTAGAACATGTACCGCCGCATGGAGATGTTGAGCAAGAGGCCGACGCACGCGAGCGTCGTGACCACCGACGAGCCGCCGTACGACATCAGCACGAGCGGCACGCCGACGACCGGCAGCACGCCGGTCACCATGCCGATGTTGATCGCGACGTGGAGGAAGAGGTACGCCGTGATCCCGTAGGCCAGGAGCGTGCCCAGGCGGTCCTTCGCCTTCAGGGCGATGTTGAGCCCCCAGAGGATGAGGACGAAGTAGAGCAGGAGCAGCAGGAAGGCGCCGAGGAACCCCCACTCTTCGCCCCACACCGCGAAGGCGAAGTCGGTGTGGTGCTCCGGCAGGAACTGGAGCTGCGACTGCGTGCCCTCCGTGAACCCCTTGCCGAAGAGCCGACCCGAGCCGATGGCGATCTTCGACTGCAGGATGTGGTAGCCGGTCCCCTGGGGATCAGCCTCCGGGTTCATGAACGTGAGGAGCCGGGAGCGCTGGTAGGGCTTGAGGTGCCGCCAGACCACCGGGCTCGCGGCGAGCCCGGTGCCGACGATGAGGAGCAGCGCCTTCAGGCGGATCCCGTGGATCGCCACCATCGCGCAGAAGATGAAGACGATGATGAGCGCCGTGCCGAGGTCCGGCTGCTTCATGATCATCACGGTCGGCACCCCGGCCAGGAGCCCGGGGACGATCAGGTCGGCGAGGCCGAGCGGCTCGTCGCCCCGGCCGTCTCGGGAGAACCAGCGCGCCAGGACGACGATGACGGCGAGCTTGGCGAACTCGGACGGCTGAACCGCCACGGGCCCGAGCGGCAGCCAGCGCTGCGCCCCGCCGCCCGTCCGCCCGAACAGCAGCACGCCCGCCAGCATGGCGAGGACCACCGCGTAGCCGAAGTACGCCGCCCGCCCGATGACGTGGTAGTGGACCACGAGGAAGACGGCCAGCACGACCGAGCCGATGACGACCCACTGCAGTTGCCTGACGGCGTCGGGTCTCGAGGCGGAGACGAGGTTCACGAGGCCGATCAGCGCGATGGCGTAGGTGAGCCAGAAGAGCGTCCAGTCGAAGTTCGTGGTGACGCGCCGATCGAACACTACCCTCGCCCCCCGATCGGCGCCTGCACGTTCTCCCGCATCCGCTTGAGTTCCCAGTACCGCGCGATGACCGCCTTGACGACCGGCGCGGCGGCGCTGCTGCCGTGCCCCCCGTGCTCGGCCAGGGTGACGACGGCGATCTCCGCGTCGACCTCCGGCGAGAACGCCACGAACCAGGCGTGGTCGCGCAGGTGCCAGGGGATCTTGTCCTCGTCCTTGACCGAGTAGAGCCGGCTCGAGGCCTGCGCCGTGCCGGTCTTGCCGGCCATCCTGAAGTCCTTCGAGCGCTGGCTGTGGGCGGTGCCCTTCGGGTCCTCGAGGACGCCCAGGAGCCCGCGGGCGATCGCCCGGTTGGCCGCGGGGGTCGTCGGCGTGAGGCCGATGAGCTCGGGCTGCCGCTCGTACACGACGGTACCGTCGATGTCCACGACCCGGCTCACCACGTGGGGCCGCCAGAGCTTGCCGCCGTTGGCGAGCGACGCGTAGGCGTTCACGAGCTGGATCGGCGTGACCGTCGTGGCGCCCTGGCCGATGGCGACCGAGATCGTCTCGCCCGGGAACCAGGGCTGCTTGAAGCGCCGCTGCTTCCAGGCCGTGGAGGGGACGAGCCCCGGCTTCTCCCCCTCGAGCTCGATGCCGGTCAGCTGGCCGAAGCCCATGCCGAGGGCCTCCTCGGCGATCCGATCGACGCCGAGCTTGTCGCCGAGCCGGTAGTAGTAGACGTCGCACGACTGCACGAGCGAGTCGTAGAGGGTCACCGCGCCGTGGCCCGAGAGCTTCCAGTCGCGGAAGACCCGCCGGCCGAAGGGGAAGGTCCCGCCGCAGTGCAGCGCCGTGTCGGGCGTGATCGCCTTCGCGTGGAGGCCGGCCGCGGCGACGATCGCCTTCCAGGTGGAGCCGGGCGGGTAGGTGCCCTGGATCCCCTTGTTGTTGAGCGGCTTCCTGGGGTCCCGCGTGAGGGCCTGCCACTCGGCCGCCGTGATGCCCCTCGCGAAGACGTCCGGATCGAAGGCCGGCGCGGAAACCATGGCGAGGACGTCGCCGTTGCGCGGGTCGATGGCGATCACCGCTCCCGACTTGCCCTGCATCGCCTCCTCGGCGGCGAGCTGCAGGTCGAGGTCGATGGTGAGGTAGAGGTCCTTCCCCGGGATCGGCGGGATCTCCCGCAGGAAGGCCACCTCGCGGCCCGCCGCGTCCACCTCGATGTGCTTCTGCCCGTGCACGCCCCGGAGGTACGTCTCGTAGCGGCGCTCGACCCCGACCTTGCCGATGAACTCCCCCTGCCGGTAGTCCCGGTACTCGGGGCGCTTGAGCTCGGCCTCGCTGATCTCCCCCATGTAGCCGAGCAGGTGGGCCGCGAGCTTGCCGTACCGATAGGCGCGTCGCTGCCCCACGTCGACGAAGACGCCGGGCAGGTCGAGCTTGCGGGTCTCGACCAGCGCCAGTTCGTCCCTGGAGACGTCCCCCTTGATGAGGACCGGCCGCCAGGGCGGGGCGGGCGGGCTCGCCTTGGCCACGCGGTCGGCGATCTCCTCCTCGGAGAGGTTCAGGAGACGTCCGACCCGCGCGATCGCCTCGGCGACGTCGCGCACGTCCTCGGGGATGAGCTTCACGTCGAAGGCCGGACGGTTGTCGACAAGGATGCGCCCCTTCGCGTCGTAGATGATGCCGCGCGGCGCCGTCACGACCCGGATCCGGACGCGGTTGCTCTCCGAGAGGTTCCGGAACGTGTCGCCCTGGATGATCTGCAGGTACGTCAGCCGGAACAGGATCAGCGTGAAGACGCCGACGACCACGATGAAGGCGTACTGGAAGCGGTTGCGGAGTTCGCGTCCCTCGTGATCGCCGTCGCCCAGGTACACCATGGCCTGACCCCTAGAGCAGTGACGCCGAACGCCGGTCGTCGGCCCCGGACAGCACGGTGCCGAGCCAGGCGTCGAGGCGGCCGAGCCAGTGGAACAGGAAGGGTGCGAGGGCGCCCATGAGGAGCGCCTGGAAGACGAGATAGCGCAGGAGGCCGTGGCCGAGCGCACGGCCGTCGAGGCCGAGGGCCCCGTAGAGGACCCGCAGGAGGAGCCCCTCGACCACCGTCGCGACCACCGCCATGACCGCGGGGGCGAGGCCGGCCGTCAGGTAGACACGCTTCGCGGCGAGGTAGCCGAGGAAGTAGATCACGACCTTCGTGACCGTGAAGAGGCCGAACGGTGCGCCGGAGAGCACGTCCATGGCGTACCCGAGGGCGAAAGCGACGAGACCGCCCGGGATCGCGTCGGACCGGCCCGACAGGTAGAGGAGCAGCAGCAGCACCAGATCCGGCTTGAGCGCGCCGAAGGGGAGCACGTCGAGCACCGTCATCTGGAGGACGAGCGCCGCGCCGCCGAGCGCGAGGAAGACGAGCGGCCGCTTCACCGCCGCGCCCCCGAGGTTGGCGCCCCGCCCGGCAACTCCCCCGCCGGCGACGGCGATGGTGCGGCCGGCAGAGCCGCGGGAGCCGCGGGAGCCGCCGGCGACGGCGATGGCGCGGCCGGCAGAGCCGAGGGGACCGCCGGCGACGGCGACGGCGCGACCGGCAACGCCGCGGGAGACGCTGGAGGAGACGCCGCGGGAGACGCCGCAGGCGAGGCCGCCGCCGAGGGGAGCGGCACGCGCGGCACGGGCGGCGTCGGGCTCGGCGTGGGGCTGGTCGCCGCCCGCGCCGGCTCGGACGGCGCCGCGGGCGCGACGCGACGCGGCGTGTCGGCGGGAATCGGGGTGGCCGCGACTCTCGGCGTCGGCGACGGGCTCGGCCGCGCGCTGGCCGGCGTTCGGGCCGGCGACGGCGATGCGGCAGCCGGCGGCGCGGGCGGCGGCTCCGCCGCCTCCGGCGCCGGCTCGGCCGCCCGGGCCGCCACCCCCGGCCTCGGCGAGGTGAGCGGCTCGTAGTCGCGAGCCGGGTGCGCCGTGACGACGAGGACCTCCTCGAGGCGCGTGAGGTCGACCGCGGGGGCGACCTCGACCGTCTTGAAGAGCCCGGTCGCCGTGTCGTCCACGCGGGTCACGACGCCGATCGGCAGCCCCTTCGGGAAGACGCCGCCCACGCCCGACGTGAGGACCAGGTCCCCCACGACCACGTCCTCGGTGCGGTGCACGTAGCGCATTTCGAGCACCGGCGTCACGCGGCCGTAGATGACCCCCCGCCCGCGGGAGCGTTGCAGGACCGCGTCGACCGCGGAGTTCGAGTCGGTCACGAGGAGGACCGTCGTCGTGCGCGAGGCGACCTCGTGCGTGCGGCCGACGACCCCATCGGGGCTCACGACGGCCATGCCGCGCTCGATGCCGTCGGCGCTGCCGCGATCGACCGTGATCGTCCGGAACCAGCCGGAGACGTCGGCGCCGATCACCGTCGCCGGCACGGCGGTGAACCCGGTCCGCTCCCGGAACCCGAGGAGCCGGCGCAGCCGGTCGGTCTCGAGCACCGCCTCCTCGAGCGCCGCCCGCTCGAGCCGCATCCGGTCGAGCTCCGCCCTGAGCACGGCGTTCTCGGCGCGGACGCCGACCAGGTAGACGTAGTCGAACCAGACGCTCGAGATGCCGTGGCCGATCCCGGTGAGGAGGCCGGCGAAGAAGCCGGTCACGTCGAGGGCGATCTTGTCGAGGATCCCGAGGTCGCGGCGCTTCTCGTGCGTCCCGGTGAGGATGACGAGGCCCGAGAAGAGCAGCGCCGTGGCGAAGAGAAGGGCGCGGTATTTCCTGATGAAGTCGAGCACGTCCCTCTCGTAGCGAACCCGGTTGGTGACGCCTGCCCTTCTCGAGTACGCCCCGGCTTCACCGGGGCCGGCGATCCGCGCCCCGTGGAGGTCGCGCCGTCCGCGCGGCGCGACTCACCGTCCCTTCAAGGCCCCGGCATCGGAAGGGGGCTCTTACGCCCCGGTCCCGACGCCTATGCCGGGACGGTCACCTCCTTGAGGAGGCTGATCTCGTCGAGGGCGCGGCCGGCGCCGAGGACGACCGCCGAGAGCGGGTCTTCGGCGATGGTGATCGGCAGCTTGGTCTCCTCGCGCAGGAGGATGTCGAGGTTGCGGAGCAGTGCGCCGCCGCCGGCGAGGACGATGCCCTTGTCGACGATGTCGGCCGCCAGCTCCGGCGGCGTCCGCTCGAGCGCGATGCGCACGGCCTCGACGATGGCGTTGAGCGGCTCGGCCAGCGCCTCCCGGACCTCCTCGCTGTTGATCTCCAGCGTCTTGGGGATGCCGGCCACGAGGTCGCGACCCTTGACCTCCATGGTCTTCACCTCGTCCTCGGGATACGCCGTGCCGATCTGGATCTTGATCAGCTCCGCCGTCCGCTCGCCGACGAGGAGGTTGTACTTGCGCTTGATGTACTGGCTGATGGCCTCGTCCATCTTGTCGCCGCCCACGCGGACCGACTTCGAGTAGACGATGCCGGAGAGGCTGATGACCGCCACCTCGGTCGTGCCGCCGCCGATGTCGACGATCATGTTACCGCTCGGCTCCGTGATGGGGAGCCCCGCGCCGATGGCCGACGCCATCGGTTCCTCGATCAGGTAGACCTCGCGCGCGCCGGCCGACTCGGCCGACTCGCGGATGGCGCGGCGCTCGACCTGGGTGATGCCGGACGGTACGCCGATGATCACGCGGGAGCGGACGAGCGTCTTGCGGTTGTGGACCCGCGTGATGAAGTAGCGGAGCATCGCCTCGGTCACCTCGAAGTCGGCGATGACGCCGTCCTTCATCGGCCGGATGGCCATGATGCTCCCGGGCGTGCGGCCCAGCATCCGCTTGGCCTCCTTCCCGACCGCCAGCACCTTCTTCATCCCCCGGTTGTCCTTCTGCACGGCGACGACCGAAGGCTCGCTCGAGACGATGCCGCGACCCTTGACGTAGACCAGGGTGTTGGCCGTGCCGAGATCGATCGCCAGGTCGTTGGAGAAGAAGCCGAGGACGGAGTCGAACAGCATCAGAAAAACTCCTTGCGGGGCGCGCTGGAGAGGCGTCCCAATCCTTCCTGAAATCAAGCACTTATGGCGATCGGGACGGAAACGAGCCGGAATCTATCACGGCGCGTTTGGCCACGCAAGGCCCGAGTTACCGGAATCCGTCACTTTTTCCGCGGCGATCGCGGCGGCGGATCGCGCCGGGCACGCCACGGGCCTCGCAGCCGGCCTCCTAGCACGGATCAGGCGCAAGGCAGCGTGACGGTGACTACGGTTCCTTCGGTTGACGAGGCGAGCACGAGGCGGCCGCGGTCGGCCTCGAGGAGCCTTCGGGCGAGCGCCAGGCCGAGCCCCAGGCCGGGCACCTGGCCGGTGAAGCCGGGGTCGACCTGCTGGAACGGCTCGAAGACCTTCGGCAGCTCGGCCTCGGGGATGCCGGGGCCGGTGTCGGCGATGCGCACCTCCGCCTCGCCCGCCGCGGCCGGCGCCGACCCGATGCGCACCTCGCCCCCGTCCCGGTTGAACTTGACGGCGTTGTCGACGAGCTCGCGGAGGGCGCGCCGGAGCCGGTCTTCCGCCGCCACGACCGTGAGGCCGACCGGGGCGGCCACGGTCACGCGGATCCCCCGGGCCGCGCCCGCGGCCCGGGCGTGGGCGGCCAGCTCGTCGAGGATCGGGTCGAGCGGGATCGGGGCGCTCGGCGCGGCCGCCGGCGGTTCGGGCCCGACCGCCTCGGCGACGCGCAGGAGCTCGGCGATGAGGTCGCCCAGGACGCCGGCCGCCTTCCTGGCCTCGGGCAGCCCCTCCTCGAGGAGCGCGGCCCGCCGGGCAGGCGACGACTCCTCGGCGAGGGAGTCGAGGAAGAGGAGCACCGAGGCGAGCGGCGTGTTGAGCTTGTGGGAGACGTGCGCGAGGAACCGGTCGCGCGCCCGGGTGGAGAGCCTGAGCGCCGCCAGGTCCGCCCGGAGGTTGCGCCGGTCGATGGCGCGCCGGAGCACCGCCGCGAGCGCCTGCACGTTGATCGGCTTCACGACGAAGTCGTCCGCCTCGGCCCGGAGCGCCGCGAGCACCATGTCCATGTCCGCGTACGCGGTCATGACGACGACCACGGCGTCGGGGTTGTTGCGCTTCAGGTCGGCGAGGAGGTCGAGACCGGAGACGCCCGGCATGCGGACGTCGGTCACGATCGCGTCGAAGTGATCGGCGGCGATGAGCGCCGAGGCGGCGGCCGCATCGGCAGCCGCGACGACGTCGTACCCCTGCTGCGCGAGGAGGCGCTCGAGGACCTCGCGGATCGCCGCCTCGTCGTCGATGACCAGGATCCGCGGGCGCGAGGCGGCTGGCGCTCCCCCGGTCACGGCCCCTCCGGGAACGGGCTGCCGGGCGGCCAGGCGGCGAGCGCGGCCGCGAGCGCGGCGGCGTGGACCGTCTTGACCGCCACGCCGTGCGCGGCGGCCCGGGCGCGGCAGGTCTCGTACTCGGGCTGCGCGTTGCGCACGACCCGGTCGCCGCTCACCTTGACGGGCACCTCGCCGTACGGCGTCGTCACCTGCCGCATCGTGCGGCGGAGCGTGGCGCGGAACACCTCGTAGGTCCTGACGCCGATGGCGGTCGACTCGGCGAAGAGCGCGGCCGCCACCCGATCGGCGTCGCCGGGCCGGCAGATGGCCTGGACGGTGACCCCCGGTCGGCCCTTCTTCATCTGCACCGGCGCAAGGGTCACGTCGAGCGCCCCGGCCTCCGCGAGGCGCGCGGCGAGCGGCTCGAAGAGCTGGGGGTTCATGTCGTCGAGGTTGGTCTCCACGACGATCGCGCGCTCCCGGCCGAAGCGGTCGGCGCCCGGCGCCGCGGCCTCGCCGACGACGATCCGGAGGAGGTTCGGGAACCCGGGGAACTCCCGCGTGCCGGCGCCGTAGCCGACCGCCTCGACCGTCATGGCCGGCATCGGCCCCACTCCGCCCGGCCCGGCGAGCGCCGCGACGATGGCGGCCCCCGTGGGGGTGACGAGTTCCGCGTCGGCCGGCGCCGCGACGACCTCGAGCCCGCGGCACAGCTCGACGACCGCCGGCGGCGGCAGCGGCAGCGGACCGTGGCGCGAGGGGACGAACCCCCGTCCGAGCGGCAGCGGGGCCGAAGCGACCTGCTCGACGCCGAGCCAGTCGAGCGCGACCGCGGCCCCGACGACGTCGACGATCGAGTCGATCGCGCCGACCTCGTGGAAGGTCACCGCGTCGGCCGGCACGCCGTGCACCCGCCCCTCGGCCTCGGCCAGCCGCGCGAAGATCCGCTCCGCCCGCTCGCGGGCTCCCGGCGCAAGAGGCGCCTCGGCGAGCATCCGCCGGATCTCGGCGTACGGCCGGTGCGCGTGGGCATGGCCGCCCTCGCCGGCGTGTCCGTGCTCGTGCGCGTGGTCGTCCCCCTCGACGACCACGTCGAACTTGACGGCGGCGATGCCGCTCCGCTCGACGCGCCGCGTCTCCACGCGGTAGCCCGAGATC
>DATCKS010000169.1:0-3764 GCA_036562265.1 Thermodesulfobacteriota bacterium
CTGGTGAACCTCGACTGGCCGAAGGCCGCCGCCCTCTCGTTCGTGATGCTCCTCCTCTTCGCGGCCGCGCTCGCCCTGGTGACGCGGCTCCTCAGGCGGGTGAGCTGAGCCATGGTCCTCCTCGGTCGCGCGTACGTCGCCTGCGTCTACGCCTTCGTCTTCCTGCCGCTCGCGCTCGTGTTCCTGATCTCCTTCTCGGGCGACAGCTACCTCAACTTCCCGCCCGGCTCGTGGAGCCTCCGCTGGTACGAGACCCTCCTCGACAACCGGATGTTCATCACCGCGGCGCAGCGCAGCCTCCTCATCGCCTTCGTGGTCACGGCCGTGAGCCTCGTCCTCGGCATCCCGGCGGCCTACGCGATCGCCCGGATGGAGTTCCGGGGGCGTAGCCTCGTCCAGACGCTCCTCTTCTCGCCGCTCCTCCTCCCGACGCTCGTGCTCGCGCTGGCGATGCTGCTCGTCTTCTATCCGCTCGGGCTTGCCGCGACCTATCCCGGTCTCGTCCTGGCCCACCTCGCGATCTGCCTGCCGTTCGCCGTGCGGGTCCTCACCACGTCGCTCTCGGTCATGCCGCCGGACCTCGAGGACGCCGCCGCGACGCTCGGCGCGCGGCCGCTCGAGACCTTCCGGTACGTGACGCTGCCGCTGCTCCGCCCGGGCATCGTCGCCGCGGGGGCGCTCTCGGCGACGCTCTCCTTCGACGAGATCGTGATCTCGCTCTTCATCGTCGGCCCCAGGCTCTCGACCCTGCCGGTCGAGATCTACCGGTACGTCGACGAGCGGACCGACCCGCTGATCGCCGCGGTCGCGGTGGTCCTCATCACCGTCACGCTCCTGACCGTCCTCCTCGTCGAGCGGACGGTCGGCTTCATGCGCGCCTTCGGGCGCTGACCAGCGAGGAGTCATGACCATGAAGGTCTCCCTCATCCAGATGAACACGCGGAGCGACCGGGCCGAGAACCTGGCGCAGGCGAAGGCGCTCATGGAGGCGGCGATCGCCGCGGACCGGCCGGACCTCCTCGTGCTGCCGGAGCACTTCGAGTACGCCGGCGGGACGACGGCCGACAAGCTCGCGGCGGCCGACCGGGTGCCGGGGGGCGCGGCCTACGAGATGGCCCGGGAGGTGGCGAAGGCCAACCGGGTCTGGGTGCACGCCGGCAGCCTCCTCGAGCGGATCGAGGGGGACTCGCGCATCTACAACACGACCGTCGTGTTCGACCGGAGCGGCCGGGAGGTCGCCCGCTACCGGAAGATCCACCTCTTCGACGTGACCGCGCCCGACGGCACGCCCTACAACGAGTCGGCGACGATCAGGCCGGGCGAGGACATCGTCCTCTACGACCTCGAGGGGCTCACCGTCGGCTGCGCCATCTGTTACGACCTTCGCTTCGGCGAGCTGTTCATCACGCTCGGCAAGCGGGGGGCCGACGTCATCGTGCTCCCCGCCGCCTTCACGCTGCAGACCGGCAAGGACCACTGGGAGGTCCTCTGCCGCGCCCGCGCCATCGAGACGCAGACCTACTTCCTCGCGGCCGCCCAGTGGGGGAGCTTCACGGGGCCGAAGGGCGACACGCGCTACACGTACGGCCACTCGATGGTGGTGGACCCCTGGGGGCACGTGATCGCCCGCGCGTCGGACGGCACGGGCCACGTCACCGCCACGATCGACCCGGCGCAGATCGCGCGCGTGCGGAGCCTCATCCCCATGAACGCGCACCGCCGGCTCGGCGTGAGCCGCTAGGGGGGCTGCCGTGTACACGATCGAGCCGATGCCGGAGCCGGTCCCCGCGGAGGACCTCGCGCTGCTCGCCAGGGTCGAGACGGCGACGGTCGGCCACTGGCGGCACATCGGCTTCATGCACCGCGCCATCCAGCCGCTCCTCAGGGGCAAGCGGATCGTCGGCACGGCCGTGACGGTGGCGATCCCGGGACCCGACTCCACGCTGCTCCACCACGCGCTCGGGCTCCTCCGGCCCGGGGACGTCGTGGTCGTCGACCGGCTCGGCGACGACCGCCACGCCTGCTGGGGGGGCGGGGTGACGATCGCGGCGAAGACCGCAGGCGCGGTCGGCGCCATCGTGGACGGCCCCTGCACCGACCTCGCGGAGATCGAGCAGTCGGACTTCCCGGTCTGGTGCCGCGGCCTCTCGCCGATCACCACGCGCCTCTACGACCTCGGCGGCGCGCTCAACATCCCGGTCGCCTGCGGCGGCGCCGTGGTGCGGCCGGGCGACGCGATCCTGGCCGACGAGAGCGGCGTGCTCGTCCTCCCGCGCAACGAGGTGCGCGCCGTCGCCGAGCAGGCGATCGCGCGGCAGGAGCGGGGGGCGGAGCGGGAGGCCGCGGTGCGAGCCGGCGCGAAGCTGGGCGACCTCTCCGGCGCGACGGCAAAGGTGCTCGCCGCCCTCGAGGCCGCGCGGAAGCGGTAAGGAAGGAGACCAACAACGGATGAAGGAAGTCGTTGCCCTCGCCCCGACCGGCATGCTCGGCTCGGGGTACCTGCCGGAGTCCTTCCGCCTGGCCATGGAGCGGAAGCCCCACTTCATCGGGCAGGACTCGGGCACCACGGACAGCGGCCCCAACAAGCTCGGCACCGGCGCGCCGCTCTTCTCGCGCGCCGCGTACAAACGGGACATCGAGATCATGCTGCTCGGGGCGCGCCGTGCCGGCATCCCGCTCCTGATCGGCTCGTGCGGCGGCGCCGGCTCCGACGTCGGCCTCGCCTTCGTGCGGGACATCGTCGAGGAGGTGGCGCGGGAGCACAACCTCCACTTCAAGATGGCGCTCATCCGCTCCGAGCTGCAGAAGGGCTACCTCACCGAGAAGTTCCGCGCGGGGCGCATCAAGCCGCTCTGGCCCGAGCGGCCGTTCACCCAGGCGATGATCGACCGGGCCGAGCACATCGTCGGCATGATGGGCGCCGAGCCCTTCATGGCCGCCCTCGACGCGGGTGCCGAGGTCGTGCTGGCCGGTCGCTCGAGCGACACCTCGATCTTCGCCGCGTACTTCCTGCGGGAGGGAGTCGATCCGGGCATCGCCTGGCACGCCGCCAAGATCATCGAGTGCGGCGCCGCCGCGGTCGTCCAGCGCCGCAATCCCGACTGCATGCTCGGCTTCGTCCGCGAGGACCACTTCATCATCGAGCCGTCGAACCCCGAGCTGCGCTGCTCGCCGCAGAGCGTGGCGTCGCACACGCTCTACGAGAACGGCGACCCGTTCCACCTCGTCGAGCCGGCCGGCATGCTCGATACCGAGTTCGCGACGTACGAGGCGGTGAGCGACCGCGCCGTCAAGGTGTCCGGCTCGCGTTTCATCCCGGCGAAGCAGTACACCGTCAAGCTCGAGGCCGCAGAGAAGGTGGGCTACCAGAGCGTCCTGATCGGCGGCGTCCGCGATCCCTTCATCCTGCGCCAGCTCGACACCTGGCTGTCGACGCTCAAGGAGCGGGTCGCCGAGCGAATCCACACCGTGTACGCGGGCGAGGTGGGGCCGAACGACTACACGTTCGACGTGATCGTGTACGGGCGCGACGGCGTCATGGGCCCGCTCGAGCCGAACCGGACGGTCGGACACGAGGTGGGGCTCGTCTTCGAGGTAACGGCGAAGACCCAGCAGTTCGCAACCGACATCTGCAAGAGCGTGAGCCACCTCGCGGCGCACCACCCCATCAAGGAGTGGAGCGGCCTCATCACGGGCGTGGCGTTTCCCTACGGTCTCGCGCCGCTCGAGCGCGGCCTCGTCTGCCGCTTCACGATGAACCACGT
>DATCKS010000173.1:0-5302 GCA_036562265.1 Thermodesulfobacteriota bacterium
GCGTACGGTGGCTCACGGCGCGGGAACTCGCGCGGCTCGGGATCGAGTCGCTCTTGCAGGAGCTGCCGGTGCCCCGGGGACCCGGCGCGCCCGCTACGGTTCCCGGGGGCGCTCGGTGATCATGCCGAGCTCGCGCACCCCGGCCGCCTTGATGGCGTCCATCACCTCGACCACCGCGCCGTACGGGACCCCTCTGTCCCCCCGGAAGTAGACGATCTCCGGCACGCGGCCGCCCCCAGCCGTCCTCAAGCGGTCCGGAAGGTCGGCGAGGCGGACCTCCCGCTCGTCGAGGAGGAGCCGGCCGTCGCGCGTGAGCACGAGGCTCACCGCCGGCGCCTCCTTCACGTCGCCGGTGCGCGACTCGGGGAGCGCCACGTCGAGGCCGCGGGTGAGGAGCGGGGTTGCGACCATGAAGATGATCAGCAGGACGAGCACCACGTCGACGAGCGGCGTGACGTTCATCTCGACGAGGGGACGCCGGCCGCGGAAGCGCGCGAGCGGCGACCCGCCCTGTCTGCGCTCCTCGATCCCCTCGCCGCCGAAGGCCAAGGGACGCCTCCGCTAGCGCCCGCCGCCGAGCGGCGCCTTCGCCTGGGCGAGCGGCAGGCCGGTGGCGGCGCGGCTCGCGAGGTCGAGGACCTCGCCCGAGGCGGTCTCGAGCCTGAGCGCGAGCCCCCGCAGGCGGCCGACGAAGTAGTTGTAGGCGACGACCGCGGGGATGGCCACGAAGAGGCCGGCGGCGGTGGCGACGAGCGCCTCGGCGATGCCGGTGGAGACCGTGGCGAGGCCGCCCGACCCGGTCACGCCGATCGCCTGGAAGGCGCGCATGATCCCGATGACGGTGAAGAGGAGCCCGATGAACGGGCTGACCGCGCCGAGCGTGCCGAGGAAGCCGAGCCGCGTCTCCAGGTCGTCGAGCGCGAGCGCCGCGGCTCGCTCCATGGCGCCGCGCGCGAGGGCCAGGCGATCGAACCAGGCCGCCTGGCCGTCGGTCGGGCCGAGGGTGAGCTCGGCCAGACCCGCGCCGATGACACGGGCGGCGAGCCCGCTCCCCGAGGGGGGCAGAGCCGCCCGGGCCTCGGCCAGGCGGCCCTCGCGCAGATAGGCGCGCACGCGCTCGAGGTCGGCGTCGAAGCCACGCCGGGCCCGGCGGAACGCGGCGGCCCGCTCGAGCATGACGGCGACCGACGCGACGGAGAGGAGGGCGAGGAGGACGAGGGCCGGCCCTCCGGCCTTCAGGAGCTCGGTCAGATTATCCGGCACGCGGGGCGACCCTGGAGCGGCGGGGCACTAGCTCTTGACGTCTTTCTTGTCGGCCGCGAGGTCTCCTTCCTTCTTGGCGTTGACCTCGATGGCATCGCGCCCCGCCGTGGACTCCCTGAAGTTGCGGATGGCGCGGCCGAGCCCCTGACCGATCTCCGGCAGTCGCCCGGCGCCGAAGATGATCACGATGATCACGAGGATGATGAGCAGTTCCGGCATGCCCAGGCCGAACATGGCAAGCCTCCCTTGGCGCCTTGGGGACTCTGCATTCTCGCGCACGGGCCCCGGCCTGTCAATGTGGCGGGCCCGGACAAGATGCGGGAACTCCGTGACATTTCGGGAACCTGGCCGAGCCCCGCCGCGGAGGATACAATGCCGCGCATGACGACCATCGCAGCGATCCGGGCCAGGGAGATCCTCGACTCGCGCGGCAACCCCACGGTCGAGGCGGAGGTGGAGCTGGCCGACGGCCACGTCGGCCGCGCGGCCGTGCCGTCGGGGGCGTCGACCGGCGAGCACGAGGCGGTCGAGCTGCGCGACGGCGACGCGACGCGATACCTCGGCAAGGGGGTCCGCCGTGCCGTGGCGCACGTCCGCGAGGTGATCGCGCCGGCGCTCTCGGGGTTCGACGTGCGCGAGCAGCGGGCGATCGATGCGAGGCTCCTCGAGCTCGACGGCACGCCCAACAAGTCGCGCCTCGGGGCCAACGCGATCCTGGCCGTGTCGCTGGCGGCCGCGAAGGCGGGCGCGATCGCCTCGCGCCTGCCGCTCTGGCGGTACCTCGGCGGCGCCAACGCGCACGTCCTGCCGGTCCCGCTCATGAACATCCTCAACGGCGGCGCGCACGCCGACAACACGGTCGACGTCCAGGAGTTCATGATCGCGCCGGTGGGCGCCACGTCGTTCGCCGAGGCGCTCAGGATGGGGGCCGAGGTCTTCCACCGGCTGCGCGCGGTGCTCAAGGGGCGCGGGCTGTCGACGACGGTGGGGGACGAGGGGGGCTTCGCCCCCAACCTCCGGTCGGACGTCGAGGCGATCGAGGCGCTCCTCGAGGCGATCGAGAAGGCCGGGTACCGGCCGGGCGATCAGGTCGTCCTCGCCCTCGACGTGGCGGCGAGCGAGCTCTACCGCGACGGGCGCTACACGTTCAAGAAGAGCGGGGGCGGAAGCAAGGACGCCGAGGGGATGATCCGCCTCTACGCCGACTGGGTGCGCCAGTACCCGATCCGCTCCATCGAAGACGGCCTCGCCGAGGACGACTGGGCCGGGTGGGCCCTCCTCACGCGCGAGCTGGGCGACCGGGTGCAGCTCGTGGGGGACGACCTGTTCGTCACCAACACCGCGCGCCTCGCCCGCGGCATCGCCGAAGGGGTCGGCAACTCGATCCTGGTCAAGGTCAACCAGATCGGCACCCTCACCGAGACGCTCGAGGCCATCGCCATGGCGACGGCGGCCGGCTTCACGTCGGTCATCTCCCACCGGTCGGGCGAGACCGAGGACACGACCATCGCCGACCTCGCGGTCGCGACGAACGCCGGGCAGATCAAGACCGGCTCGGCCGCGCGGACCGATCGGGTCGCCAAGTACAACCAGCTCCTCCGCATCGAGGAGGCGCTCGGCAGCCAGGCCCGCTACCCGGGCGCGGCGGTCTTCAGGAGCCGCGGGGGCGCGTGACGATGGCCCCGGCCGCGGACGTCTCGTTCCTCGTCGCGTTCGTCGCGGGCGTCCTCTCCTTCGTCTCACCCTGCGTCCTGCCGCTCGTGCCGTCGTACCTGTCGGTCGTGAGCGGCCTGTCGTTCGATCGGATGACCGACCCGCTCGACGCCGACGCGCGCCGCCGGGTGCTCGTCCACGCGGCGCTCTTCATCGCCGGCTTCTCGCTGGTCTTCATCGCGCTCGGCCTCTCGGCGAGCGCGATCGGCCGCCTCCTCGGCAGTCAGCGGAGCTGGCTGCCGACGGCGAGCGGGGTCCTGATCATCCTGCTCGGCGTCTACATCCTCGCGACGCCGCTCCTGCCGGCGCTCGGGGTCGAGGCGCGCCTCGTCCACCTGCGCGCCAGGCCGGCCGGCTACCTCGGGTCGGTCCTGGTCGGCATGGCCTTCGCCGCCGCCTGGACCCCCTGCATCGGCCCGACCCTCGGCGCGATTCTGACCCTGGCGTCCACGCGGGAGCACGCCGGGTCGGCCGCCGCGCTCCTCGTCGTGTACTCGCTCGGCCTCGGGGTGCCGCTGCTCACCGCCGCGGCGGCGTTCAACCGCTTTCTCGCCCTGTTCGGCGCCGTGAAGCGGTACATGCCCGCCGTCACCGTCGCGAGCGGTCTCCTGCTCGTGGCGGTCGGCGTGATGACGCTCACGGGTCACCTCACGCGACTGAACCTCTACCTCCTGCGCCTCTTCCCGTTCCTGATCCTCAACTAGCAAGGCCGGGCTCGGGCGGCGCCGGGAACCTCCGGCGAACGGAGCGGTCGGGCCCCGCCGCGGACGGGGTGACCGCTCGCTTGACAGCCCCGAGAGGGACGGCCATGATGCCGCGCATGGGGCCTCTGGGCTACCGTTACTCGGCGCACCACCTCTGGGTGAGCCGTATCGGGCGGATCGCCCGCGTCGGCATCACCGACTTCGCCCAGCGCGAGCTGGGGGAGGTGCTCTTCGTCGAGCTGCCGGAGGTGGACGACGAGCTCGAGCGCAACGAGACGTTCGGCGAGATCGAGTCCGGCCGGACGACGAGCGAGCTGGTCATGCCGGTCACCGGGACGGTGGTCGCCGTGAACGAGGAGCTCGACGAGACGCCGGGCGTCGTCAACGAGGACCCGTACGGTCGCGGCTGGCTCGTCGAGGTCGAGCTGGCCGACCCGTCCGAGCTCGAGGAGCTGATGGACGCCGAGGCGTACGCCCGGCTGGTGGACGCGGAGGCCGATCCGGACGATGCCGCCGCGTACCCTCACGGGGAGAACGGCAACGCCGACGACCGCTAGGCGCCCGGTCGGGGTCGCCCTCGCCGCGCTGCTGGTCGCCTCCGCGTCGGCCCCCGCCTTCGCCGGGCCGGCGTCGGGGGGGGACCCTGCGCGCGGCCGGGCCCTCTTCGGCTCTCGCAACTGCAACCTCTGTCACAAGATCGACGGCCGCGGCGGCAACCTCGCCTCGCCGCTCGACGGGGTGGGGCGGCGGCTGTCGGCCGACCGGATGTTCCGCATCCTGCGCGACCCGCGCTCGTTGAACCCCGAGGGGCACATGCCCAATCCGAACCTCTCCGAGGACGAGGCGCGCCACCTGGCCGCCTACCTGGCCACGCTTCGTTAGGGACCGTGCTGCGCCTGCTCGTCGCCGCCGGGCTGCTCGCCGGGACGACCCTCGGCGCGGCCGCCGAGCGGGGCGGCGACATCCGCTACGACGCCGGCCCGGGGCCGGTGGTCTTCCGCCACTCGACGCACGACACGCCCGAGATGCGCTGCTCGACCTGCCACACGCGCCTCTTCCCGTTCCGGCCGGTCGGCGGCTTCGGCCACGCCGGCATGCGGGCGGGACGGGCCTGCGGCGCCTGCCACGACGGCGCGCAGGCGTTCGGCTCCGAGGACGCGGCCGCGTGCGGGCGCTGCCACGCACGGTAGCGGAAGCCCTTTTTCTCTGGTCTTGCCTCCGGCTCGCTGATACACTTCGGCGCCCCGTACGGAGGTGAGCCGCATGAGCGGGAAGCGCCGTTTCTCGATCCGTGTCGTGCTCGCCGGTCTCGTCCTCGCCGGGATGGGCGTGGCCACCGTCTTCGGAGACCGTGGGCTCCTGCGGATGCTCGCCCTCGAGCGCGACCTCGCGGCGGTCCAGGCGGCCACCGACCGCCTCGCCGAGGAGAACCGCCGGCTCGCCGCCGCCATCGCCAGGTTGCGCGACGACCCGCGGGCGCTCGAGGCGGCCGCCCGGCGCGACCTCGGCCTCGTCGCCCCCGACGAGATCGTCTTCGAGTTCCCGGAGTAACGCGCGTGGCGCCGGCGATCGTCGTCGCGGCGCTCGTGCTGGCCGCGGCCGGCCTCGGGGCGGCCCGCACG
>DATCKS010000178.1:0-6374 GCA_036562265.1 Thermodesulfobacteriota bacterium
GGTGCGGACCGCGGTGCCGCGCGTGGTGGTGGCCGAGGCACTTGCCGAGGCCGATCCCGATCGGTCGAGGCTCGTCGCGTTCGTCCGGGAGGTGCGCGCCGCGGGCGGCCCCCGGTCGAGCCCCTTTCCCGGATACGGGTACGACGCGCTCGGCCTTGCGGTGGCCGCGATCGCGCAGGCCTCGTCCGGCTGGGACGGCGCCGAGCCGGTCGCCAGGCAGCGCCTCGACGTGCGCGACGCACTCGAGGCGATGCCCGACTACCGGGGCGTCACCGGCGTCTACCGCTACCGGCCGGACGACCACGGCGGACTCGACGAACGGGCGCTCGTGATCGTCGAGGCGGTCGTCCCGCCGGAGGGGAAGGTTGCCACGTGGAGGCCCGTCCCGACGGGCCGATGAAGGAGGGGCCATGTCCTGGATCACGGCGGTACGGCGGGTCGTCAACGAGGCGGTCGACACCGGCCTCTCGTACCTGCCGCCCGACACCGTGGCGCATCTCGAGCGCGCGTCGACGGAACTCTTGCTCGCGGCCCGAGCGGTGATCGACGAGCAGATCCGGTGGAACAGCCGACACGTCGAGCGAGCGGCCGCCATCCGCGAGGCCCGGCGGGCCCGCGCCGAGGCGCCGTCCCCCGATCTCGCCACCGAGGGGGCGTCGCGCCCGGACTAGGGATCAGAAGCCGAACGAGAGGGCGAAGGAGACCTCCTCGCGGTCGAAGAGCCGGCCGGCGAGCGTCGCCTCCACCTGGGAGGTGGCGGCGTAGCGGAGGCCGGCCATGGCGCCCACGACGTTCTCCTGCCGGAAGTCGATCCGGCCGAAGGGGCCGTCGAACTGGCCGCGGATGATGCCGATCGACAGGCCGGCGAACGGGACGACGTCGCGAAACGCGTGCAGGCTGGCGCCGAGGAGGAACTCGCCGTCGATCCAGGTCGCCTCGACGTCCCCCTTGGCCGACTCGTTCCGGCTGATCGACACGCTCGAGCCCACCTTGAAGTAGCGCTCGTCGACGAACCGGTAGCGCAGGCCGCCGCCGAAGGCGAAGCCGACGTCGCCGTCGAAGTCACCGCTCGGCAGCGCGTCGTCCTCGTCGAGCGCGAGTCGGGTGGCGCCCACGGTGAGGAAGCCGTCGAGGCCGTCGAGGAGGCCGAAGGCGCCGCCGATGGCGAAGGTCCGCCCCGACGTGTCGACGATACGGTCCGACTCCTCGAGGCGGATCTCGCGCGTGAAGACGCCCACGCCGGTGCCGTCGAGGCGAACTCGACCGGCGCCGAGCGTGTCGGTCGGGTCGACGATCGCGCCGGCTGCCGCGGGGCCTGCCGAGGTGAGGATGGCCAGCCCCAGCGCGGCGGCGCGCGCGAGGCGGCGGCGGGCCCGCGTCACGACCGCCTGGCGAGCGGCTCGACGGCGCTCGCGAGCTCCACGTCCCTGTCGGTCAGCCCGCCGGCGTCGTGCGTGGTGAGGGCCAGGGTGACGCGGTTCCAGCGAATGTCGATGTCCGGGTGATGGCCGGCCGCCTCGGCCTTGAACGCCACCGCCACCACGAACGCGATCGCCTCCTGGAAGTCGGCGAACGTGAACGTCTTGCGGATCGTCTCGCCGTCGAGGCTCCAGCCGGGCAGCGCCGCCACCGCGCGCGCCGCCGCCTCGCCCGTCAGCCGTGTCGCCATCGGGTGCACCTCCCAACGCCCTGCCGGGTCCCGAGAGTCTACCGCAGGTGTCGCGGCCGCACGGCCCCGTTAGGGGCGGGCGACCGTGACGCGCCGGCCGGCCACCGCGCCCGAGAGGGTGGGGACGGTCGGCCGGCCGGCCGCGTCGACGGCGATGACGTCGCCCCGTTCGAGGGGGCGGACGGCGAAGGTCGCGGTCCCGCCTTCGAGTTGCTCCGACGCCGACAGCGCGTCGGCCCCTTCGGCCGGCGGGCAGGCCTCGGCAACCGCTCCGCTGTCGCCCCCGGCCGGACCGCCGCCGTCGCCGCCGCCGCACGCCAGGGGAAGCCCGGCCACCGCCGCCACGAGGAGGCGCCGGCAGCTCCTGCGCCGGCCGAGAGCCGCCACCGCCACGAACACCGCGAGCGCGGCCGCCGGGGCCGCCTGGGCGGCCACGACCGTCGTCCCGGCCGGTTGCACGGCAAGGTCGTAGGCGAGGGCCAGGCGGCGAGCGCCGCCGGGGGGGAGGGTGAGCGGCGGGTCGAGCACGACGAGGAGGCGCCCGTCGTCGGCCGCGAACCGGGCGCAACCGAGGGCCGTCGTCGCCGGCGCGTCGAAGTCCACGACGCAGGCCTGGGTCAGGTCGGCTCGCTCGTGTCCGGTCGTTGCCGTTTCGGGCTCCGTCGCGGGCGTGTCGCCGAGACGGGCGATGGCCGTGAGGGCGCGCACGACGAGCGGCGCCGCGCCGCCGTTCGCCAGCGTGAAGCCGACGAGGACGACGCGCCCGTTCGGCGGAGCGAACGACACGTCGGGACCCGGGTCGAGCGGCGCCATGGCGAACGCGGGGTCGACGCGGACGACGCGCTCGATCGCCGCGACGGCGTCGACCAGCCCGAAGCCGCGTGCGTTGTCCGGGGTGTCGGCAGAGGCCGCGGCGATCAGGGCGTCGCGGACCTCGCGCGGCGACCGCCCGGGGCTCGCCGCGAGGATCATCGCCGCGACGGCGCCGACGTGCGGCGCCGCGGCCGAGGTGCCGAGGAAGCCGGACGGGTTGCCGTCGCCCCCGAGCCCGGCGTCGTTGCCGACGGTCGTCCGGACACCGTCGGGCCCGACGACGGTCGGCTTGACCTCGGCGTCGGTCACGTCGGGCATGCCGCGCGAACTGTAGGCGCGCAGGGCGCCCGACGCGACGTTCACCGCTCCCACCGTCACGATGCGCGCCGCGTCGGGACCGTTCGGCACGCTCCCCGCGGGGACGCGGTAGGGCGCCTCGAGCGCCCCGCCGGCAACGGCGCCGACCGCGAAGATCCGGAACGTGACGCCGGACGGCGGCTCGGCCCCGGTGCAGGCCCCGTTCACGAAGGGCCCGCAATAGTCGATCTGCAGCCAGAAGGTCGCCGTCTCGTCGCCGCCGGTGTTGTCGAGGACCACCGACTCGGTCGGCGTCTGGCCGGCCTCGCCGGTCTGGGGCGCGTCGCTCACGTCGGCCGCTTCCTCGCCCGACGGCGAGGCGAAGGCGATCAGGTCGAAGTCGACGGCCGGGCGCTCGAAGGGTGTCCCGCTCCACTGGAGGAACACGACCGCCTGGCCGCCGGGCGAGACCCGGACCGGCATGCGGACCTCCCCGGTCGGAAAGCGGTGCGCCACGTGGCTCAGCCCCGGCCGCCCCGCGTCGGCGTCCGGCTCGAAGTCGCTCCGATGGTGGAGCAAGCCGGAGTTGCCGACCGCCGCCACGTAGACCACCCCGGCGTCCGACGCCGCCGTGCGCACCCGGGCGACGTCGCTTCCGCCGTCGTAGGGGCCGGCGTTGAAGAACGCGATGTCGTCGACGATCACGTCCACCTCGCTCGCCAGCCACTCGACCGCCGCCAGGTAGTCCAGATCGGTCTCCACGGCCGCGAAGTAGAGCGCCGCGTCGGGGACGAGGTCGTGCACGATCTCGAGGAGGGCGCGTCCCTCCGCGGTCGGGGTGCAGGTGGAGTCGCGGATCTGGTCGCCAGGCGGGTCGACGAAGGCCCGGACCGTCACGTCGGCCGGCAGGTCGCCGCCGAGGACGCTCTGCCCGAAGCCGGCGATGCCGTCGGACACGACGCCGATCCGGATCCGGTCGCCGCGGACGGGGCTGTAGCCGCCCGCCCCGTAGCCGACGCGGGCGGCGAGGGCGTTCACCCCCCCGCGGCACACGCCGCCGCCGGGCAGGCAAGGGGTGTTCGGGGAGCCGGCCCCCAGGGTGAGGACGCGCCCGGCCTGCGAGAAGGCGTAGCGAGGGGGCCTCACGCTCGCCACCGCGGCATCGGTCGCGAGCGACTCGACCGCGTCGGGCGCGAGCGTCGCCTGGACGAGGCCGGACGCCTCGTGCACGCGCTCGACGCGCCCGCCGTGGCGCCGCACCGCGTCGGCCACGGCCGCGGCGTCGCCGCCCTTCGCCGCCGTCAGGTGGACCTGGAGCCGGCCGTCGGGGCGGACGAAGGGGCGCGCGGCCCGCCCCGGAAGGGACGGCCGGACGGCGAGCGGTACGCCGCGCGGCCGACCGCGCAGCACCGCCGGGTCGGAGCCGGCGCGCAACGCCTCGATCGCCTCGACGAGCGCCGGGGCGAGCTTCCCGCGTCCGCCGGCCGCATCGGCCTCGAGGGGGAGGATGCCGGAGAGGGCGACCACGAGGACGAGCACGCTGACGCGGCGCGGCATCGGCAACACCTCACGGGGACGACTCGAGCGGGCGCGCGTACCGGGGAAGCCTGACCGCGGCAACCGCCTCGTCCTCCCCGAGGGCCCGGAGCAACGCCGGCGGCGCCCAGACCTGCAACGTCGGCGGCGTCCCGCCGACGCGGGTGACCCGACCGCCGCCGTCGCGGATGCGGCCGGCCAGGCCGTCGGGATCGCCGCGAACGACGACGGCCGCTTGCACGCGGCACGCCGCGTCCACGCGAAGCCGCGCCGGTAGCCCGGCCGGCCGCGTGCGGCAACCGCCTTCCCGGAGCGCCGCCTCGAGGCGCGGCAGGGCCCGCCGGAGGTCGGCATCGAGGCGCGAGGGACGCGGCCCATTGGCCGGTGCGAGGGTGGGGAGCATGCCGAGGACGATCGGGACGGCGAGGGCGAGGACCAGGGGGCGGGGGAGCACGAGGCCTCGGGCGGCGGACCGCATGCCAGAAGCCTGCCACGGCCGCGTGCGCCGACGCCGGCCGGCGCACGCGACGCGGCCCGGTCTACCGGGCGCCCGAGAGGGACGAGCCGAGACCCGGGGCGAGCGGCACCTGCTCGACGGCCGCGAGGAACCGCTCGCGGAGGTTCGCCGGCAGGCTCGCGCTCGTCGTCGTGCCGTCGAGGCTGCTGCGAATGACGGACTGGCCGATGATCCGCTGCTCCTTCGGCGACGCCACGGCGACGACGAGGCGGACGTCGGTGTCGGCGGGCGACCAGATGACGTTGCCGTCGCTCTCCCCGTAGAACTCCTCGACAACGCCCCCGACCACGAGGTCGGCGTCCGCCGACGGCACCTCTCCGCTGCGGGGATCCCACGCCGAGCCGAGCCGGGTGACGGTGTACCCCTCGGCCCCGAGGCGCGCGGCGACCGCCTCGGTGACCGCCTCGGCGAGCGACGCCCCCTTCGGCACGTAGATGACGTCACCCGACGACGACTTCGTGAAGCCGATCCGGTCGGTCTTTTCGCGCGCGTCGACGAAGGTGGCCAGCGCGATGCGCTTCGAGACGGCAGCGGAACCGGACGCGCTGGTTACGGCAGCAGGCGGGGTGTAGCTCAGGTCGACGGTCCGCGTCCCACCGGATGCGCATCCGACGAGCAGCAGGGCGGCCGCCGCCACGACGACGTTGGCGATCGATCGCATCGTACCTCCTTCCCAGCAAGCGCACCCTCCGGGTGCCATCGCATGCCGGCCAGGCGGCCGGTGCGGTCAGTATGCCGCCGGCGTCGAAGGCCCGCAAGACTGCCAAGCGATTGGCGTCGCGCGAGAAGCCCTCGGGTCAGGTGACGTGCGGACGATCACGTCTCGCGGGTGACGGCGATCGATCGGTACGGCGGGAGGCCGGTCAGTCGGCCGGCTCGGGAGGGGGCTTCTGCGCCGCGAGGGCGCGAAGCATGGCGTCGAGGTCGCCCGAGAGGTTGCGGCGGCGCCGGGCGCCGTGCAGCACGGCACCCGAGCCGAGCGGCCGGACCCAGCGGATCTCCACCTCCAGCTCGGCGCGGCCGCCGAGCGCGCCGCCGCCGGTCACGGTCAGCCGGCCGACCGTCCCGGCCGGGACAGCGTGGGAGCCCTTGAAGGCGAGCCCGGTCTCGCTCACGTCGAGGAGATGGAGCCCGTCCATCATGCCCTGGGCGACCTCGAGGCGGGTCGTCAGCATCCCCGCACGGTCCGAGGGGACGCCGCGGCGCGTCGAGCCTCGCTGGTCCTTTTCCGTTGCCCTCGTCACGGCGTCCCTCCCGGATGAGACGAACACCGCCGATTAGCCTACCATACGGCGCCGCCGTCGGCCTAGCGTCGCCGCCGACTCACGTCCTGGCCACCGTCCGGCAGCGCATCAACGTACCAGCCCGCGCGCCGCGCGCAAGGCTGGCGGGGCAGGCGCGGTGCGGACGCCTTCCGCCCGCCGCTGCGCCGGACCGCAGGCGCAGATCCGGAGCCATGTCTTATTTGACATAATGTTCCTTATCCGACGTTAGGTGCGGCAGCCGCATCACCTCGGTGTAGAACCGGAACGTGGCGGCGGC
>DATCKS010000421.1:0-2970 GCA_036562265.1 Thermodesulfobacteriota bacterium
GAGGACCGTGACGAGCAGGGCGAGGAACGTCAGGCGGCGCATGGGGCCTCTCCTTCCCGATCCCGAACGGGCGTTCCGTAAACAGAACGCCTTTCTATCGCGCCCATCTTGGCCGAGCGTCTCGGCTCCTGTCAACAGGCGCGCGGGTCAGAGGCCGAGAAAGGCCCGGCGGACCACCTCCGTCCCGAGGAGTTCCTGGGCCGGCCCGTCGAGGACCATGCGGCCCGTCTGGATCACGTAGGCCCGGGACGCCAGCGCCAGCGCCGCGTGGACGTTCTGCTCGACCAGGAGGACCGTGAGCCCCTGCCGGTTGATCGCGGCGAGCGTGTCGTAGATCCGGGAGACCAGCCGGGGCATGATGCCGAGGGACGGCTCGTCGAGGAGGAGTAGCCGCGGCCGGCTCATGAGCCCCCGCGCGATCGCGAGCATCTGCTGCTCGCCGCCCGACATCGTGCCGGCCGTCTGCCCCGCGCGCTCGGCGAGGATGGGAAAGAGCGCGAACACCTCGTCGAGCGCCTGCCGGCGCGTCCGCTCGTCGCGCTGCACGTAGGCGCCGAGCAGGAGGTTCTCGCGCACGGTGAGCTTCGCGAAGAGCCGGCGCCCCTCGGGCACCAGCGCGATGCCGGCCCGCACGACGGCGTGCGCCGGCCTTCCGTCGAGGCGCTGCCCCTCGAAGGTGATCCGCCCCGACTCGGGCGGAAGCAGGCCCGCGATCGTCTTGAGGAGGGTCGTCTTGCCCGCCCCGTTCGCGCCGACGAGCGCCACGATCTCGCCGGCCCGCACCTCGAGCGACACGCCGCGTAGCGCCGGCAACCCGCCGTAGCCGGCCGTGAGGTCGTCGACCGTAAGCAGCGCGCTAGCCGCCAAGGTACGCCTCGATCACCCGCGGGTCGCGGGCGATCGCCTCGGGCGACCCCTCGGCGATCCGCTGTCCGGCGTCGAGGACGACCACGCGGTCGCTGAGCGGCATGATCACCTCCATCACGTGCTCGACCACGAGGAGCGCGAGCCCCCTCGCCCGAAGCGACCGGAGCACCGCGAGCGCCGCCTGCGTTTCGGCCGGCGTGAGGCCGGAGAGCGCCTCGTCGAGGATGATGAGCTTCGGGTCGGTCGCGAGCGCCCGGGCGAGCTCGACCCGCTTCTGCTCGGCGACCGTGAGGCTTCCCGCTGCCACCGCGGCGCGGCCCGCGAGCCCGCACGTCTCCAGCGCCGCCGCCGCCCGTTCGGCCGCCTCGCGGCGCGACCGGGTGCGCAGGAAGGCCCCCACCATCACGTTCTCGAGCGCCGTCATCTCCTTGAAGACCTTGACGAGCTGGAAGGTCCGCGCGATGCCGGCTCGCGCGATCGCCTCGGGGGGACGGTTGGTGAGGTCCTGGCCGTCGAAGAGCACCCGGCCGGCGTCGACCGGGAACTGCCCGGTCAGGCCGTTGAAGACCGTGGTCTTGCCGGCGCCGTTCGGGCCGATCAGGCCGACGATCTCCCCGCGCCCGACCGTGAGGTCGATGCGATCGTTCGCGAGGAGCCCCCCGAAGCGCTTCGTGAGCCCTTCGACGCGCAGGAGGGGATCGGGCGCTTGCGCCATGGCGCCATCCTAGCGCGGCCGCGTCCTGGCAACCGGAACGGCAGTTGACTTCCCGGGGTCCGCGGCGGCACCGGCGCACCGCTGTCGATCGAGGGCCTCCGGCGCCGGCACGCGGCCATCGACCGCCTCGACGTCGAGATGTACCTGGACGCCAGCGCCCACCGCGTCGGAACATCGATGGACCGAGGACGATCCGCTCCGCACGATGCGAGACCTGCTCGAAACGGACGCGCGCCGTACGCGCCGACGCCCGCCGGCATTGCAGGGGTCAGACGGCCCGTGAGTCGTCTCACGCGCGAGCGACGTGCCTCCTTGGCGTCCACGGCGCTTGACGTCGCGCGCGTTCCGGGGTAGAAGCGCGCCCCCCGATGGATCCCGAAGGAGGTCACGCATGCGTCTCTTCCGCCGGCGCCGTGATGAGCGTCCCTGCCCCCTCTGCTCGAAACCCGTCTCGCGAGCCGCCGAGCGTTGCGACGCCTGCGGACGTCGCTTCAAGGCGATGACGCAGCCGCTCCTGATGCCCGTCCCGACGGGCCTCGAACTGTCGCAGTCGGCGCTCGAGAGCCTCGCCCGCCGGACCTGAGTCCCTAGCGCCGCCAGACGCGCTGCGGCCGCCAGCGGGCGGCGCGATGCGCGGTCACGTAGTCGGATCGGGCAAACGCCTTGACCAGCACCGCCCCCGCCACGAAGCCGCCGATGTGCGCCCAGAAGGCCACCCCGCCCCCCTCCGCCCCGATGGCGGTCGCACCGCTGATCAACTGGATCACGAACCAGTAGAGGAGCATCGTCCAGGCCGGCAGCGCGATGGACGTGAGGAAGAAGCCGATCGGAACCATGGCGAACACCCGGACGTGCGGGTAGAGGACCAGATAGGCGCCCATGACCCCGCTGATCGCGCCCGACGCCCCGACCATCGGCACCCCGGACGACGGGTTCAGCACCACCTGCGCGAGCGCCGCCGCGACGCCGCAGATGAGATAGAAGGCGACGAAACGGCCCCGCCCCATCGAGTCCTCGATGTTGTTGCCGAAGAGCCAGAGGAACCACATGTTGCCGATGAGGTGAAGCCACGACCCGTGCAGGAACATCGAGGTGAAGACGTGGGAAACCTGCCGGCCCGGATCGGTGAGGCACACGAGCCCCTGGCCCATCGGGAAGGCGGTGCCGGGCGGCAGCGTCCCGGTCAGCTCTCCCGGGATGAGGCCGAGGTTGCACACCGATCGTGCCAGCGGCACCGTCGCCCCGGCCCCCTGCACGGACAGCCACGAGACGACGTTGAGCCCGATGAGCGTCCAGGTGACGTACGGCGTGTGGAGCGTCTCGTTCTCGTCGTGATACGGGAACACGGGGGTCCCTCCGGGTGACGGCCCGGCTCCTATTCTATCCGC
>DATCKS010000186.1:0-9275 GCA_036562265.1 Thermodesulfobacteriota bacterium
GGCGCTGAGGATCATGAGCCCGCGGGCGAGCGCCGCCTGCTGCACCGCCTTCGCCCGTGCGGCGTCGGGCGTCCTCGTTCGCGGGTCCTTGACGAACTCGAGCGCCTGCATGGCGCCGACCCCGCGCGCCTCGCCGATGAACGGGAAGCGCTCGGCGAAGCGCTGGAAGCGCTCGCCCACGACCGCGCCGATGCGCGCGGCGCGCTCGACGAGCCGCTCCGACTCGAAGACGTCCAGCACGGCCAGCGCCGCCGCGCACGCCACCGGGTTGCCGCCGTACGTGCTGCCGAGACCGCCGACCTGCGGCGCGTCCATGAGGTCCGCCCGGCCGGTGACGGCGGCGAGCGGCAGCCCGCCGGCGAGCGACTTGGCCAGCGCCGTGAGGTCGGCGTGGATGCCGGCGTGCTCCATGCCGAACATCCGACCGGTCCGACCGAAGCCGGTCTGGACCTCGTCGACGACGAGGACCGAGCCGTTGCGCGTGCAGAAGGCGCGCAGCGCCTTCAGGCACTCGGGCGGCACGGGCAGGAAGCCCCCTTCGCCCGCGACCGGTTCGACGACGACCGCGGCGACCGACGCCGGAGCGACCGTCGCGAGGAGGTGTTCGGCGAACCAGTCCTCCCAGCCTTCTGCCGAGGTGATCGTGGCGGCGGCCGGGTCGCGGTACGGGTGCGGCAGGTGGTAGACCTCCGGCGCGAAGGGACCGAAGCCGGCCTTGTAGGGATGGACCTTCCCGGTGAGCGTCATCCCGAGGAGCGTGCGGCCGTGGAACGAGTGTTCGAAGGCGACGACGGCCGGCCGGCCGGTTGCCGCGCGGGCGATCTTGACGGCGTTCTCGACCGCCTCGGCGCCGCTGTTGACGAGGACCGTCTTCTTCGGGCCGGGACCCGGCACCAGCGCGTTCAGCCGCTCGCAGAGGGCGATGTAGGGCTCGTAGGCGGCGACGGGGAAGCACGTGTGGGTGAGCCGCCGGACCTGGGCCTCGACCGCGGCGACCACCTTCGGGTGCGCGTGGCCGACGTTGAGCGTGCCGATGCCGCCGGTGAAGTCGATGTACGTGCGGCCGTCCACGTCCGTGAGCCTGGCGCCGGCGGCGTGCGCCGCCGCGACCGGGAGGCTCACGGCCACGCCGCGCGCGACAGCCTGCTCCCGGCGCGCCAGCAGGCGCGCGGTCTGCGTCGAGGCCTGGGTGTCCGGTCCGGTGCTCGTCGACATGGAATCCTCCCGGAAGCGTCGTCGTTCGAGAGTCGCCGTCATGGTCCCGGCGCTCGCGAATGTCGCAGCGTAGAGCCCGGGCAAGAGGCTTGTCAACGCGGGCTTGCGAGCGAGGGACCGGTCGGCGCCGTCCCCCCGGGACGAGCCGGCGTCCATACCGGCCCGGTCCGGGCATGCGGCTTGCTCCCGTAAGGGGGGTGACAGCCTGAGCTGTCGAGAGGACCTTTGGGATGACCATGGAGACGACACGGGTCGAACGTGTCGATGCCGGGGCGCCGGGCTGGCAGAAGGTGCGCTGGGGCGCCGTGTTCGCCGGCCTCGTCATCGCCCTCGTCACGCAGATGCTGCTCACCGTCCTGGGCGTCGCCGTCGGGCTGACCGCTGTCGATCCCCGCCAGGGAACCCCCGGCTCGGAGTTCGGATGGGGCGCTGCCGTCTGGGGGGTGGTGAGCCTCCTCTGCTCCCTCTTCGTCGGCGGCTACGTGGCCGGCCGCCTGTCCGGCGTCTTCCGGAAGGGCGAGGGGGCGATGAACGGCGTCCTCGTCTGGGCGCTCCTCATGCTCGCGACCGTGTGGCTCGTGAGTTCCGGCGTCGGCTCGCTCCTGTCCGGGGCCTTCTCGGTCGTTGCCGGCGTGACGCAGGCGGCCGGGACCGCCGTCGCGCAGGGCGCCGCTGCCGGTGCCGCCTCGGGGCAGGACGTCGCGGGCCAGGCCCAACGATCGGCCGAGCAGGCCGGCGTCGACGTCGACCGGCTCAAGCAACAGGCGCAGCAGGCCGCCGAGCGGGCGCAGCAGACCGTGCAGCAACTCGGTCAGTCGGGATCGGCCGCCAGCCAGCAGGCGAGAGAGACCGCCGCGACGGCGACCGAGTACGCCGCGACCGGGGCGTGGGTGCTCCTCGTGGCCGCCCTCCTCGGGCTGGCCGTGGCCGCCTGGGGCGGCGCGACCGGGGCGCGCGACGTGGACCGGGTCCGCGTGAAGGCGTGACCGTGGGCGACACCACCGTCAAGAAGGTCGACTCGAGGCACTCGCCGCGCGGGCCCGGAGGGCAGAAATACCTGGCCTCGGGCAAGAGCGTGTCGATGCGGCTGTGGGAGCGCGAGCCGCCGGGCGACGTGAAGCCCGCCTCGCGCCGGGACTACGAGACGGTCGGCTACGTGATCGAGGGCAAGGCGGAGCTGATGATCGAGGGCCAGACGGTCCGCCTGGAGCCGGGCAACTCGTGGGTCGTGCCGCGCGGCGCCGACCACGCCTACCGGATCCTCGAACCGTTCACCGCGGTCGAGGCGACGTCTCCGCCGTCGCACGTGCACGGGCGAGACGAGGAGCCGTGACGTCGAGATCGCATGCAGCCAGGCGACCCCGCGGCATCCGGCTTGCGTGCCGCCGGTCGCACCACCCGAGCAGGCCGACGGCTCCGGCGAGCGAAAGGAGTATCGAGCATGGCGAGAACCTTCGAGCGAACCGAGCAGGCGGGCGCGGAGGCCGGGCAGTACACCGAAGGCCGCGTGGCCAAGATGATCGAGAGCCAGACCAGCAAGCTCCCCTCGGACGTCTGGCTGTGGGCCGCGGGGGCGTCGATCCTCGGGTCGCTCGCGCTCCAGTGCAGCGGCCAGCGGCAGGCGAGCCTCTTCGTGGGGCAGTGGGCGCCGACGTTCCTCATCCTCGGCCTGTACAACAAGATGGTGAAGGAGTTGGGGTCGGACCGGATGGACCGGACGGCCTGACGAGACGCCGCGGCGCCGCCGGCGCGGACTCACGCGTCCGGCCGCGCCGGGACGGGCGGGGGGCCGTGTAGCCGGTCCGGCGCCGGCGGGCGCGCGAGGAGAAGCCCTCATGGGCACGATCACCACCAGGGACGGCACGCAGATCTATTACAAGGACTGGGGCAAGGGCCAGCCGGTCGTCTTCAGCCACGGCTGGCCGCTCTCGGCCGACGCCTGGGACGATCAGATGCTCTTTCTCGCCGACCGGGGCTACCGGACGATCGCGCACGACCGTCGCGGCCACGGCCGCTCGAGCCAGCCGTCGACCGGCAACGACATGGACACCTACGCCGACGACCTCGCGGCCCTGATCGAGGCGCTCGACCTCACGGACGCGGCGCTGGTCGGACACTCCACGGGTGGCGGCGAGGTCGCCCGCTACATCGGCCGCCACGGGACCGGGCGGGTGGCCAGGGTGGTCCTCGTCGCGGCCGTGCCGCCGATCATGGTGAAGTCCGAGGCCAACCCCGAGGGCCTGCCGATGGAGGTGTTCGACGACCTGCGGAGCGCCCTCCTCAGGGACCGCTCGCAGTTCTACCGGGACCTCGCGCCGAAGTTCTACGGCGCCAACAGACCCGGCGCCCGGGTTTCGCAGGGGACGCTCGACCAGTTCTGGCTCTGGAGCATGCAGGCCGGTCTCAAGAACGCCTACGACTGCATCAAGGCGTTCTCCGAAACCGATTTCACCACGGACCTCGAGGCGTTCGACGTCCCGACCCTGGTCGTGCACGGCGAGGACGACCAGATCGTGCCCGTCAAGGACTCGGCGAGGAAATCGGCGAAGGTGATCCGGGGCGCGAAGGAGATCTACTACCCCGGCCAGCCGCACGGCCTCACCGCCACCCACAAGGAACAGGTCAACGCCGACCTGCTCGCGTTCCTCGCGGGACGGACGAGCGCGCGCGGCGCCGCCTGAACCTAGACGATCGCGATCGGCGACCCCGGCGACCCGGTGGCGCCCTTCAGCTTGAGCGGGACGAACATCAGGAGGAACTCCCGGACGTCGTTGGCGACCAGCACCTCGGTGGCGCAGTTCTCGTGGTTGTAGATGCCGTTGCGGGTGATGAACTCCTGGTGCACCGGGAAGACGAGCTTCGGGTTGGGGTTCGGCACCACCTCGATCCCCCACTGGTCCGCCCCGCACATGACGATCTGCTGCGACACGAACCACTTCGCCGCGTCCATGCCGATGCCGGGCTCGCTGGCGGTGAAGGCGGCGTTGTCCTTCATCCAGAGCGAGCCCCAGCCGGTGTGGATGTAGACCGCGTCGCCCGGCGTGATCTCAAGCTTCGCCTTCTGCAGGGTCGCCTCGAGGTCCGCGACGCTGATCTCGTACTTCGGCGGCAGCATCTTCATCCCCTTGGCCGCCGCCACGTCGAGGAGGAGGCCGCGGGTGACGATGGGCCCGACGTTGTGCACGCCGAGCCGCCTGAAGCCGTCGCTGCCGCCCGCGCCGTTCGGGTCCCACATGTCCGAGAGGGTGATGCCGTTGTAGAACCGGTCGCCGATGCCGATGTGGGCGAGGCCGTCGAACTGCGTGCCGACCTGGCTGATCTGCGTGAAGAGGATGTCGTCGTTGTACGTGAGCTTGTTGTCGCCCATGGGGCCGGCGGGCGACGGCGTGTGCAGCGCGTACGTACGGTTGCCGAAGATCGGCATCCCTTTTTCGTAGGTCCGGCCGAACTCGAGCACCTTGCCCTGCTTCACCAGGCGGATCGCCTCGAGCACCTTGGTCGGCGTGATCCGGTTCGCCGCGCCCCGCTCGTCGTCGGGGCCGAAGGGGCTGCGCAGCGTCTCCTGCGCCTCGGCCGCGGCCGCGTCGAGCAGGGCTGGCGCCGCGGCCGTCGCGGCGGCAAGCCCGATCCTCGCGAGGAACTCGCGGCGCGTATGGCCTTCGTGGAGCTCGAACAGGGATCCGGCGCCCTCACCACCCTCGACGTCGCGCATCGGCGTTGACCTCCTCGAGGCGCACGTGGACAGGCTCTCGCGTGGCCGGCCCTGCTGTCAATCGCTGCGACGAGGTCGCAGGACGGCGCGCGGCCGGCGACGTGGGTCGGGTCGCGCTCGGCAGGTGTAAGCGCGTGATCCGACAGCGGTTTTCGCGCCGTTCCCGGGATCTGGTCCGCTGGCTTCGCCCGCGCGCCTCTGCTACGCTTCCACCTTCGCCCGTCGACACGCGAGGAGTCGATCACCGTCATGTCGCTCACCGAGCCCGTGCATCCCGTCGTCCCGGACCGCTTCTTCGAGTCGCGTTTCGGCCTGACGCCCGACCGCGTCGGGCAGACGCTCGGCGGGACGCTGCGCGCGGCGGTCGACTACGCCGACCTCTTCGTGGAGCACACCGTCCGCGAGTCGATCGCCCTCGAGGAGGGGATCGTCAAGAAGGCCTCGCGCGCCGTCGAGCAGGGGGCGGGCGTCCGCGTCCTGGCGGGCGAGAAGACCGGCTACGCGCACACCGACGACCTCTCGACGAAGGCGCTCCGCGCCGCGGCCGAGGCGGCCAGGGCCATCGCCGAGGGCGGGGGGGCCAGGGGCGCCTCGGTCGCCGTCACGCCGATCGGCCGGCCCCGACACGACCTCTATCCGGCCGTCGAACCGGCGGTCGACCGGCCGATCGCCGACAAGGTGCGGCTCCTCGAGGAGATCGACCGGCTCGCGCGCGCGATCGATCCGAGGGTGACGAAGGTCGTCGCGAGCTTCTCCGCGGAGCACAAGGTGGTCCTCGTGGCCGGCTCCGACGGCCGCATGGTGGGGGACGTGCAGCCGCTCGTGCGGCTGACGGTCCAGGTGATCGCCAGGGACGGCGAGAACCGCCAGGTCGGCACCTACGGCGGGGGCGGCCGGTATCCCTTCGAGTGGTTCCTCGAGGAGCGCCGATGGGAGCGCTTCACGCGCGAGGCGGTCCGCATCGCCCTGGTGAACCTCGACGCGGTCGACGCGCCGGCGGGGGAGATGACGGTCGTGCTCGGGCCGGGCTGGCCCGGCATCCTCCTGCACGAGGCGGTGGGGCACGGGCTCGAGGGGGACTTCAACAGGAAGAAGCTGTCGGCCTTCTCCGGCCGGATCGGCGAGCGCGTCGCCTCGGACCTCGTCACGGTCGTCGACGACGGCACCCTCCCGGGCCGGCGCGGCTCGCTCAACGTCGACGACGAGGGGGTCCCCACGTCGCGCACGGTCCTCATCGAGAAGGGGATCCTCAAGGGCTACCTGCAGGACCGGCTGAACGCGCGCCTCATGGGGATGGCGCTAACCGGCAACGGCCGCCGGGAGTCCTATCGCCACGTCGTCATGCCGCGCATGACCAACACGTTCATGCTCGCCGGGACCGACGACCCGGCCGACATCCTGCGCAGCGTCGGGCGCGGGCTCTACGCCGTCAACTTCGGCGGCGGCCAGGTGGACATCACGAACGGCAAGTTCGTCTTCTCGGCCTCCGAGGCGTACCTGATCGAGGACGGCCGGCCGACGCGGCCGGTGAAGGGCGCCACCCTCATCGGCAACGGCCCCGACGTGCTCACGCGCGTCTCGGCCGTGGGGCACGACCTCATGCTCGACGAGGGGGTCGGGACCTGCGGCAAGGACGGCCAGTCGGTGCCGGTCGGGGTGGGGTTGCCGACGATCCGGATCGACGGGCTCACCGTCGGCGGCACGAAGGGCTAGGGCGTGCGCGGCAACGGCTTCGGCGAGGACCAGGCGCGCGACCTCCTGCACGCGGCCCGCAAGGCGGGCGCCACGGCGGGCGACGTCGTCTACGTGGAGGCCGATCGCTTCGCCGGCGTCGTCCGCCTGCGCGAGGTGGACCGGGTGAAGCAGGCGCGCGAGCGGACGCTGGGGCTGCGCCTGTTCGTGGGGCGCCGCTCGGCCACCGCCTCCACGGCCGACCTGTCGAAGGAGAGCCTCGCGCGGCTCGTGGCCGACACGGTCGCCATGGCGCGCGCAACCGCCGAGGACCCGGCCGCGGGGCTTCCGGAGGACGACGGCGCGCCGGGCGCCGACGACGGCCTGGCGCTTCGGGACGAGCGGGTCGAGACGCTCGCGGTGGGCGACCGGCTCGCCCTCGCGCGCGACGCCGAGGCCGCGGCCCTCGCGGCCGACCCGCGCATCGTCAACTCCGAGGGGGCCGGCTTCGACAGCCACGCGAAGACGGTGGTCTACGCCAACACCGCCGGCTTCTCCGGCTCCTATCGCGCGACGGCCGCCACCCTCTGGGTCTCGTCCATCGCGGCCGATCCGGCGGCGCCCGAACTCGGCATGCAGCGCGACGGCTGGTACACCTCGGCGCGCGCGCTCGCCCGCCTCGAGGCGCCGGCCGACGTGGGGCGCACGGCGGCGCTGCGGGCGGTGCGGCGGCTCGGCGCCCGCAAGGTGGCGACCTGCGAGGTGCCGGTCGTCTTCGACCCCGAGGCGGCGGCGAGCCTCCTGCGCGCCCTCGCGCAGGCGGTGAACGGCCAGTCGATCTATCGCGGCGGCTCGTTCCTCGCCGGCAAGCTCGGCGAGCGGGTCGCGTCGGACCTCGTGACGGTGGTGGACGACGGGCGCCTCGTGGGCGGCCTCGGCAGCCGGCCGTTCGACGCCGAGGGGCTCTCCACGCGCCGCACCGTGGTGCTCGACCGGGGCGTCCTGCGTTCCTACCTCCTCGACGCCTACAGCGCGAGGAAACTCGGCCTCGAGCCGACCGGCAACGCCAGCCGGTCGCCCGGCGAGGCGCCGGTGCCGGCACCGACGAACTTCATGCTCGTACCGCCGGCCGACGCGCCGACGCCCGAGGCGATCATCCGCGGGACGGCGCGCGGCCTCTACGTCACCGACATGATCGGCTTCGGCGTGAACGTCGTGACGGGCGACTACTCCCGCGGAGCCGCCGGCTTCTGGATCGAGAACGGGGAGCTGGCCTATCCGGTCGAGGAGATCACCGTCGCGGGCAACCTCGCCCGGATGCTGGCCGACGTCGACGCCGTCGGGCGGGACCTCGACCTGCGCGCCTCGGTGGCGGCGCCCACCATCCGGGTGGCCCGGATGACGGTGGCGGGCCGCTAGAGGGTCGTTGCCGGTGGCGGCGCTGGCGCTGATCGGTCTCCACCTGACGCCGCCGGTCCGCGGCCTCACGCGTGACGCGGTGGCCGTCGAGGCGCGAACGCTCGCACGGGCAAGCCGCCTCGTCCTCAAGCCGCTGCCGCGGATGGCGGCGGGCGGCCCCATCGGCCGCGCCGCGCTCGGGTTTGCCGCCATGCCCGACGGCGACGCGCCGGGCGAGGCGCTCCCCCGCCTGCGGCGTTTCGTGGTCGGCCTCGCCAGGCTCCGCGCGGTCGAGTCGGTCTCCATCCTCGTCCGCCCCGGCGCCGGCGCGAGCGGCGGCGATCCCGGCGAGGCGGCAGGCCTCCCCTCCGTCGAGGTCCCCGCGGATGCCTTCGAGTCGGGCGGCGAGCAGGGGCTCCTGCCCGATCGCGTGTACGTGGTGTCGGTCGAGGACGACGACGAGGAGCGGCCCGCGCCGCGCCGGGCCTCGCGCGCCCTCACCGCCGGCGACCCGGAGTAGGCGCGGTGCGCGTCTCGCGTGAGGAGATCGCGAGGATCCTCGACGAGATCGCCGTCCTGCTCGAGATCAAGGGGGAGAACCCGTTCAAGATCCGCGCGTACGCCAACGGCGCGCGGGCCATCGAGACCTTCCCCGGCGACCTCGAGACGATGGTGCGCGAGGGGCGGCTCCAGGAGATCCCCGGCATCGGCAAGGCGCTGGCCGACAAGGTGACCGAGCTGGCGACGACCGGCCGCCTCGGCTTCTACGACCGGCTGATCGCCGAGGTGCCGCGCGCCCTGGTCGAGCTGGCCGCCGTGCCGGGGCTCGGACCGAAGAAGGCGCGAGCCGTCTACGAAGGGCTCGGGATCACGACCCCAGGGGAGCTCGAGTACGCGATCCACGAGAACCGCCTCCTGACCCTTCCCGGCTTCGGGGAGAAGACGCAGGCGCGCATCGCCGCGGGGCTCGAGCGGATGAAGGCGGGCCGGGGGCGGGTGCGGCTCGACGAGGCCGACCGGCTCGTCGGCGCGCTCGTCGAAGAGGCGCGCGCCGCCGGCCTCACCGTCGTGGCGGCCGGCGAGTGGCGCCGCCGGCTCGAGGTCGTGGGGGAGCTGCCCGTTCTGGTCGTCGACGCGGATGCGGCCGCCGTCGAGCGCCTCCCGGCGCTCGCGGCGGTCCGGACGCGCGGGCTCCGCGTGACGGTCGAGCCGGTCGCGCCGGAGGCGCTCGGCGCGGCGCTCGCCCTGGCCACCGGCCCCGACGGCTTCGCGTCCGGCC
>DATCKS010000187.1:0-6458 GCA_036562265.1 Thermodesulfobacteriota bacterium
GTGGTACGGCTGGCCGAAGTACTCCTCGAACCAGACCAGGGCGAACGCCGTCACCTCCTCGGCGAAGGCCGCCTGGTGCAGGGTCCCCGGCGTCGTCCAGATCCGGCAGGGGGTCCTCCCCACGCGCCGCGCCTTCGTCCCCTCGTACCGGCCCACGGTGAGGGCCGCGAGGTAGGTGGAGATCGGCTTCGTCCTGCGGAAGACGACCGTCTGCGTCCCCCGGTTCTTGCGGACGGTGGTCTTCGCCGCCGCGCCGTTGGTGATGACGGTGAGGCCGATCGGGGCGGTCACCGTCCACTGGAGCGTCGCCTTCACGTCGGGCTCGTCGAAGCAGGGGAAGATCGCCCGGGCGTCGGTCGCCTCGCACTGCGAGACGATGGCGCGCTCGGCGCCGTCCCGCGCGAGGTAGAGGCCGTGCATGCCGGGGTCGAGCCGGCCGACGAAGGCGAGCGTGATCACGACGCGACCCCGCGGCAGCGGCCTCGGGAAGACGAGCGCGACCGTCTCGCGCGCCCGGTACGTGCGGACCGTCCCCCTGACCCGCCGGCCCTTCACGAGGGCGACCGGATCGGACACCGACAGGTTCCGGGCGTTCAGCTCCACGGTGTCCGTCTCGGCCACCACGCGCGCGGTGATCGTGAGCCGGCCCTCGAAGCGCTTGCGCGCCGGCGAGACGTCGATGTCGATGGCGTAGTCGCGCGGCAGCACGTGCCGCGGCAGGCGGTAGTCGGTGGTGGTCGCCACGTCTGCTCCGCTCCTCGAAAGAGTCGTCGTATCGTCCGGTGTGCCGGGCGCCCGGGGCGCCGAGCCGCATGGTAGCAACCCTGGCCGCGGGCGGCGGCGGCGCGTTGCCGAGGCGGCGTCCGGCGGCTTACAATGCGTCCATGTCGCTCGACCCGAACCCGTTCGTCCAGTTCCGGCGGTGGTTCGCCGATGCCGTCGAGGCGAAGATCAAGGATCCGAACGCCATGACGCTCGCCACGGCGACGCCCGACGGCGCGCCCGCCGCCCGAGTCGTCCTCCTCAAGGAGATCGATGACCGCGGCCTCGTCTTCTTCACGAACTACGAGAGCCGCAAGGGGGTCGAGCTGGCGGCCAATCCCCGCGCCGCGCTCTGCTTCTTCTGGGCGCCGCTCGAGCGCCAGGTGCGCGTCGAGGGGCGCGTCGAGAAGGTGACGCGCGAGGAGTCCGAGGCCTACTTCCGCACCCGGCCCCGCGGCAGCCGGCTCGGCGCCTGGGCGTCGCGCCAGAGCGCCGTCATCCCGGGGCGCGAACCGCTCGAGGCGCGCGTCGCCGAACTCGAGCGGCAGTACCCGGAGGGCACCGAGATCCCCTGCCCGCCCTGGTGGGGGGGCTACCGGGTGCTCCCCGATGCCTTCGAGTTCTGGATCGGGCAGCCGAACCGGCTGCACGACCGATTCCGCTACACGCGGTCCGGCAGCGGCTGGACCGTGACGCGCCTTTCGCCCTGACGCCGAATGCCGAGCGGCGCTCGCCCGTCCCACGTGTCGCCATGCGGATCCGTGGCATCCGGGTCGTGCCGCCGTCGCTGACGATCGGGCGCCTTGCCGCCCTCCTCGCGCTCGTCCTGTTCCTCGCCATCGCGGCGCAGGCCTGCGCCCGCGCCTCCGCGGGGCACTGGAGCCAGGCCCGGTGGGACTCGGCCGGCATCGCCCCCGATCCGGCCACGACACCCGAAGCCGTGGTGCAGGTCTACGCGGCCCGGGTCTGGGGGTGGCGGGGCGCCCTGGGCGTCCACACCTGGATCGCCGTCAAGCCGAGCGGGGCCCCGTTCTGGACCACGTACGACGTCACCGGATGGGCGGTCCGGCGCGGCCGCCCGGCCGTCCGCGTCCGCAACGGCATCCCCGACGGCTACTGGGCCGGCAGCGAACCGGAACTCCTCTACGACCGGCGGGGCGAGGGGGTGGACGACCTCATCGCGCGCATCGACGCGGCCGCCCGGAGCTATCCCTACGCCGACACCTACACGATGTGGCCCGGCCCCAACAGCAACACGTTCGTCGCCTACGTGGCGCGCGAGGCGGGCCTCCGGCTCGACCTGCCGCCGACGGCCATCGGCAAGGACTACCTGCCGAACGGCAGCCTGGCGGCCCTGAGCCCCAGCGGGACCGGGCTTCAGGTCTCGCTCTTCGGCCTCCTCGGGGTGATGGTGGCCCTCGAGGAGGGGGTCGAACTGAACGTCCTCGGCCTCACCTTCGGGATCGACCTCTGGAGGCCGGCCCTCAAGCTGCCCGGCGTGGGCCGGGTCGGCGCGAAGTAGCGTTACCTCGCGCCGTCCACCCAGACGCGCAGATCCCCCGACGCCACGTCGAAGACGTCGGTCATGCAGAGGAGCGGCGCGTCGAGGTCGGCGCTCACCCGAAACGCCGCCGTGATGCCGTCGAAGCGCATGCCGGCGACGCCGTCCACCGCGTCGCGCGGCACGCGCACCTCGACCGCCGACCCGACGAACGTCGGCGGCAGGTCCGGGCTGTCGACGAGGAGCGCCAGGCCCGGCCAGGTCCGCGGCACGCGGGGGGTGGCGCCCTGCGGGATGTCGCGGACCTTGAGCCCCGTCGGGCCGCACGCCTCGTCCGGGACGAGCACGAGCCAGTGAGTGTGCCAGACGTCCCGATTGCGCCGTCCGTCCGGGGCGTCGTCGAAATCGGGGTGGGACGTGACGGCAAGGGCGAGGATCCCCTGACCGGCCTCGAACCCGACCGCCGCGGTGTCGAGCGTGGTCGGCCAGAGGTAGGCGTAGACGCGGCTCCCCTCGAGGGCGCCGGTCGCTCGGGGTGTATCCCCGCCGGCGCCGTCGCGCACCTCCATCCGAAAGATGACGTCCTCGCCCTGGAGCATCACGACCGCGCGGACGATGTCGAAGGGCGCCGCGGTGGCGGGCGTGACGTCCGATCTCACCTCACGGCCCGACGTGCTGCACCCGACGAGCGTCAGGATCGCCAGGAGGGTCACCGCGTACGTCGCCCGGATCATGCCTCGCCCTCCCCGATCGGCCAGAACTCCACGGCGTCCGTCCGCCGCGCGCCACACGGTCCGCCGTGCGTCGGCGGAGATACTGAGGACCTCCTTGCGCGGCTGTCAAGGCCGGCCGCTCCCCGCCGCCTGATACAATGCACGAGGCGCTCGGAACCGACGAGGAGGGACAGCATGACCGCGACCCCCGACATCGTGATCACCGACCGCGACAAGGAGCGGCTCGTCCACGTCGTGGAGGCGTGGATGGATCGGCCCCCGTTCGCGGAGACGGTCGATTTCCTCGACGCGGAGCTGGCCCGCGCGGAGGTCGTCCCCTCCGAGACGATCGCGCCCACGGTGGCGACCATGAACTCCCGGGTCGAGTACGAGGACGCGGTCACGGGACAGCGGCGGTGCGTCACGATCGCCTACCCCGACCAGGCCGGCGGCGCCGATCGGGTCTCCGTCCTGAGCCCGGTCGGTGCGGCGCTCCTCGGTCTGTCCGAGGGTCAGGAGATCGCCTGGCAGACGTCCGACGGCCGGGCGCGGCGGATCCGGCTCCTCAAGGTGCACTTCCAGCCGGAGGCGGCGGGGCAGTACGACCTCTAGGCGCGCCGGGCCGTCCCCTCCACCCATGCCACGGGAGCCGGAGCCGCGCCCGCCCGACGAGGCCGCGGCGGTCACCTATCCACGGCTCGCCGCGTGGCTCGCCGGACGCCCGGCCGAGCCGCGCGCGAAGGGAGCCGTCCTCTTCCGCGACGGGGACCCGTACCGGGGAGCGATCTTCCTCGTCGAGGGGACGGTCACGCTCCGCAAGGCGTCCGCTCGCGGCCGGGCGCTGATCCTCGCGATCGAGTCGGCCGGCCGCCTCTTCGCCGAGGCGCCGCACCTGACCGGCGAGCGGACCTACGCCGTCACCGCGCACTGCGTCGAGCCCTCGCGGATCGTGCGCCTGTCTCCCGCCGACCTCGAGGCCGCGCTGCGCGATCCGGAGGTCGGCCGCGAGATCGTCGAGAACCTCGCCCGCAAGCTGCACCGGTTCCGGCAGTCGATCTTCGAGTTCACGCTCACCGACGCGCAGCGCCGCCTCCACCGCTTCCTCGAGACCCTGGCCCGCTCCGGGCAGCGCGGCGCGCCGCCGCCCCTGCCGGTCACGGTCACGCTCCCGGTCACCAAGCACGAACTGGCGGAGCTCATGGGGATCACCGCCGAGGCGCTCTCGCGCACCTTCGAGGCGCTCGAGGCGGCCGGCGTGGCGGAGCGGCTGCCCGGACGGGCGCTCCGCCTCCTGCGGTGGTCCGATCCGGAGATCGACTGACGTGCCGGCTCGCCTTGACCTGCGTCAAGACGCACCCGGGCCGCGCCGGCTACAGTAGGCCCGATGCGAACCGTCTACCTGCTCGCCGTCTGGCTCCACATCCTCGCCGTCGTCGTCTGGCTCGGCGGGATGGCGTTCCTCGTCCTCGTCTTCGTCCCGATCGTCCGCAAGCCCGAGCTTCGGGCGCAGGCGCCGGCGCTCTTCCACCTCCTCGGGACGCGGTTCCGTCCCGTCGGGTGGGCCTGCCTGATCACGCTCCTCGTGACCGGGACCATCCAGCTCGGCTACCGGGGCTACGGGTGGGAGGACCTCTGGACCGGCCGGCTCTTCGCCGGACCGCTCGGACACGCGCTGGCGCTCAAGCTCGCCATCGTGGCGGTCATCCTCGTCCTCTCGGCGGTGCACGACTTCGTCGTCGGCCCGCGAGCCACCGTCGCCGCCCTCCCCGGCGCGTCTGCCGAGGCGCGCGAGCGGCTCAGGCGCCAGGCGAGCCGACTCGGGCGGACGACCTTCGTCCTCGCCCTCGTGGCGACGGCGCTCGGCGTCGTGCTCGTGCGCGGGCTCCCCTGAGACCGGCGCGTCAGCGTTCGAGGAGGCGGCGGACCAGCTCCACCAGGACGTCCGGGAGCCGCTCGGGACGCAGCAGGCGCGCGTACGACGCCCGGCCGAAGACCCGCGGCAGGTACGCCGGCGCCTCGCGGTCGATCGTCAGGCAGAAGGGCCTGATCCCCTGGAGCTGCGCCTCGACGACCGCCTGCCGCGTGTCCTCCACGCCGTAGCGCCCTTCGTAGAGGTCGACGTCGTTCGGCCTGCCGTCCGAGAGGAGGAGGAGCAGGCGGTGTCGGGCGCGCTCGCGGCCGAGCAGCGCCGTCGCGTGGCGGATGGCGGCGCCGACCCGGGTGCAGCGGTCCGGCTCGAGCGCCGCGATCCGCCGGCGGACCGCGGCGCCGTAGGGCTCGTCGAAGCCCTTCGCCGTGGCGAGCGTGACGCGGCCCGGTCCCTCGCCCGAGAAGCTCAGGATCGCGTAGCGGTCGCCGAGCGCGTCGAGCGCCTCGGCGGTCACGAGGAGCGCCTCCTTCTCGACGTCGATGACGCGCCGCGCCCCGGACACCCAGGCGTCGGTCGACGCGCTCACGTCGACCAGAAGGACGATCGACACGTCGCGGCGGGCCGGCCGGACGGCGGCGTAGAGGCGCTCGTCGAGCGCGCGGCCGGCGGCGCGATCGGCGAACGCCGCGACGCAGGCGTCGAGGTCGACCTCGGGGCCGTCGGGCTGCCGGCCGAGGCGGACGCGCCGCGCCCGAAGCCGCTCGAAGCGGCGCCGCACCCGCTCGACGAGCAGCGCCTGCCGGGCGAGGACCCCCTCGGCCCAGGCCAGGTCCCCTTCCGGCGCCGCGACGTCGCGGACGACCGCCCCCGGGATCCGGTAGACGCCGGTACGGCAGTCCCACTCCGGGTAGACGATGCCGGCCGCGAGCGGCCGGCCGTCGGGGGCGGTCCGCCGGGACGGCGGCTCCTCGGCGAGGAGCACCTCGTCCGGCCGGCCGGGCGTCCGGACCACCGGCGCCTCCTCGAGTTCGGAGAGCGAGTCGGCGAACCCCTCGGGATCGGCCTTCTCGTCCCGGTCGAGCGGCCGCTGGAGACCCCGCGGATCCTCGACGCTCTCGCTCGGGTCGTCCCAGGGGAGCACCCACATGCCGGGCCGGTCGTCCGGCTCGTCCTCGCCCGGCGTGCGCGGCTCGGGCCGCCGGCGAAGCCGCGCGGTTCGCTGCCGCCCCGGCCTCGCCTCGTCGCTCGCCCCCGGCCACGCGCCGATCGCGGCGCTCGCGTCGGCGGGGCGAGTCGTCACCCCCCACGGCTCGACCACCGCCACGCCGCGGTAGCCGCCCGCCGGCGGGAGGTCGCGGGCGACCGCCGTCGCCCAGCGGAGGGACGCCTCCGGCGTCGGGCCCGCGGCAAGGGGCGGCGGCGGGTCGGCCGGGCCGCTCTCGAGCGCCGCCCTGACGAGCCGCTCGACCGCCCGCTCGGACGGCGTCAGGCCCTCGATCGGCGGGCGGCCGGCCAGCGCCGCGCGCCGCAGGGCGACGAGGTCGGGCAGGAGACCCGGCAGCCCGACCGCGAGCCAGCGATCGATCGCAACCCCTTCGGCGAGGAGGTAGAG
>DATCKS010000191.1:0-2871 GCA_036562265.1 Thermodesulfobacteriota bacterium
GAACGGATGGCGCCGGTAGCGTTCCTGCGCCACCGCCTCGGGCGAGAGGTCGGCGACGAGGAGCGACTCCTCCCCCACCGGCGCCTCGGCCGTCACCTCGCCGTTCGGGGCGACGACGCGGCTTGCGCCGAAGAACTCGTACGGCCCCTGCCGGCCCACCGTGTTGCAGTAGAGGACCCACATGGCGTTCTCGTAGGCCCTGGTGCGGAGGAGGTGGCCCCACTTGTCTCGCGACGCGACCGGGCCGGCCGAGATGACGAGGAGGCTCTCGGCGCCGCCGAGGGCGAGGCCGCGCGAACGCTCCGGGAACGAGCAGTCGTAGCAGATCGCGAGCCCCGAGGGCCCGAGCGCCGTCGAGACCACCTCGGCGCCGCGACCCGGTGCGAACCAGCACCCCTCCCGGAACGGCCCGAACGTGCCGAGGTGCACCTTGTCGTACACCGCCCGCACGCCGGACCCGTCGAGCAGCACGGCGCTGTTGTAGACGCCGTGCGGGAACGCGGCGTCGCGGCGCGCCATGCCGACGACGGCCTCGACGCCCAGCCGGCCGGCCGCCTCGACGAGGGCGGCCGTCGACGGGCCCGGGACCGTCTCGGCGAGCGAGGCGAACGCCTCGTCGGCGGCGTAGCCCTGCAGGTGGAGTTCGGGGAAGAGGACGAGCCGCGCCCCCCGCGCGGCCGCCTCGCCGAGCGCGTCGACGGCGCGGCGCAGGTTGGCGGCCGGATCGCCGACGACCTGGGCGAGCTGGGCGAGCGCAACGCGAACCGGCGGCATCAGGCGCTCCTCGAAAGCCGCGGGTCGAGGACGTCCCGCAGCGCGTTGCCGAGCAGGTTGAGGCCGAGCACGGTGACGAGGATCGCGAGCCCGGGGAAGTTCACGAGCCAGGGGGCGCGTGCGATGTAGACGCGCGCCGTGGCGAGGAGCGCCCCCCACTCGGGCAGCGGGGGCTGCGCGCCGAGGCCGAGGAAGGAGAGCCCGGCGGCGACGAGGATCGCCTCGGGGAACTGCAGGGTCGCCAGCACGACGAGCGTCGGCGCGACGTTGCGCAGCACGTGGACGCCGGCCACGCGAGCGATGCCGGCGCCGAGCGCCCGCGCCGCCACCACGAACTCGGTGGCGGCGACCTGCTGGACCCCGGCGCGAACGACGCGCACGAAGACCGGGATGCGCCGGACGCCGATCGCGATCATGGCGTTCTCGAGACTCGGGCCCAGGACGGCGACGATGGCCAGCGCGAGGAGGAACCCCGGGAAGGCGAGCATCACGTCGACCACGGCCCCGACGGCCAGGTCGACGCGCCGCCCCCCGAGGCCGGCGAGCAGGCCGAGCGCGGTCCCCACGACGCCGGCGATGCCGACGCTGATCACCGCGACCGAGAGGGTGAGCCGGCTGCCGTGGATCACCCGGGCCAGGAGGTCCCGGCCGAACTCGTCGGTGCCGAAGGGGTGGGCGGCCGACGGCGGCCTGAGCCGTTCGCGGACCGCCATCCTGTACGGATCCACCGGATAGAGGAGCGGCCCCACCGTCGCGAGGCCGAGCACGAGCAGCGCGATGGCGAGCCCGATCCGCCCCGACCAGGAGCGGACGGTCCCACGGAGGACCTCGCCGAGACGCATCAGGAGACCGCCACCCTCGGGTCGAGCCACGCGCAGAGGAGGTCGACGCCGGTGTTCACGACGACGTAGGTGAGGGCCACGACCACCACCACCCCCTGGACGAGGGGGAAGTCGCGGTTCTGGATGGCGATGACCGCCAGCTCCCCCACCCCGTGCCACGCGAAGACCACCTCGACGATGAAGGCGCCCGAGAGCATGAAGCCGAACTGGAGACCGACCATCGAGAGGACCGGGTTCAGGGCGCCGCGCAGCGCGTGCTTCGCCACGACGAGCCGTTCGGGAAGCCCCTTGGCGCGCGCGGTCCGGATGTAGTCCTGTCCGAGCGTCTCGAGGACGCTCGACCGGACGAGCCGTGCGATGGAGGCGGCCGACACGAGGCCGAGGGTCAGGGCCGGCAGGACGAGGTGCCGCCACGACTCGGCCCCCATGACCGGGAGGAGCCCCCACCTGACGCTCACGAGCGAGATGAGGAGGAGGCCGAGCCAGAAGGGGGGCATCGACATGCCGACGACCGCGAGCGCCGTCGCGATGGCGTCGAGCGGCCGCTCCCGCTTGACGGCGGCCGCCACGCCGAGGCCGAGCCCCAGCGTGACGGCCACAAGGAGGCTCGCGACGGCGAGGAGGATCGTGAGCGGATAGCGAGCCGCCAGATCCTCGGCCACCGGGCGGCCGTTGCGGATCGAGGTCCCGAGGTCGCCCCGCAGGAGCCCGCGCACGTAGTCGCCGTACTGCACGAGGAGCGGCCGGTCCCACCCCAGCTCCTGCCGCACCCGCTCGAGCGTCTCGCGGTCGGCCGCCTGCCCCATCATCATGATCTCGACCGGGTCGCCGGGGACGAGGACCCGCATCGAGAAGACGAGGAGGGTGACGACCGCGAGGAGCGGGACGACCGTCAGGCACTTCCGGAGGACGTACGCGCGCACCCTACTTCTTGAGCCAGACGTCGTGGTAGAGGGGCGTCCCCGTCGCGTCGAACTTGTAGCCCTGCACCTCCTTGCGCGCGGCGATCATGAAGGTGTCGCTGAAGAGCGGGATGATCGCCGCGTCCTCGAGCACGATCCGCTGCACCTCCTCGAGGATGGCGAAGCGCTTGTCCGGGTCGAGTTCGGCGTCGGCCCGCTCGAGGAGCGCGTCGAGCTTCGGGTTGCCGTAGTGGTTCCACCGCCCCGGCGAGTGGACCAGACGGGTGAGCCCCTGCGGGTCCGCGTACGTTTGCCGCATGAGGTCGAAGTCGTGCTTCCCCTCCGGCAGCTTC
>DATCKS010000192.1:0-1522 GCA_036562265.1 Thermodesulfobacteriota bacterium
GCGGCCTCGACCTGGCGAAGGTCACCGAGCTGTTCCTCAAGGGGGTCACGCAGATCCTCGGGATCACGTCCGTCCTGATGTTCGCCGCGACGGCGATGGTCCTCGCGCGGGCCGGCTCCACCCGCGCCATCCTCGAGCTGATCCAGCGGCGCTTCGGCGACAGGGTCGAGCTGGTGGCGGGCGCAATGACGCTCGTGCAGGCGCTCGCGACGTACGTCGCGGGGATCGGCGCAGCCAACACGCTCGTGACCGCCCCGCTGATCGCCGCGGTCGCCGGCTTCGTCCCGGGGCTCGTGGCCGGGCTGTCGATCGTGTCGGGGGCCTCGTGGGCCACCTCGCCCGCCTCGGCCGAGAGCGCGTACATCTCGCAGCAGATGCAGCTCAGCCCGGTCGACTACGCGGCCTTCATGCGGCCGTACACCGTCGCGTTCTGGCTGATCGGCGTGGTACTCGCCTGGTGGAGCGTCCGCCGCTGGCGGCTCGCGAACGGGATCGAGCCGATCATCGCGACCGACACGGGCGATGCGACCCTCCCGGCGGGGCTCGAGTCGGCGGCCGCCGCGGCGAAGGCGGAGCCGGCGGCGCTCGTGGGCGGGCCCTGGCGGCGCGCGCTGCCGTTCTTCGTGCTGCTCGCGATCATCCTCGTCGGCCCGCTCCTCAACCGACTCATCGGCCGGCCGATCTTCTCGCCGGCGCTCACGCCCCTCTGGGTGCTCGCGGTGGCCGCGGTCGCGCTCAAACTGAGCCCGAACCGCATCGGGGAGATGTTCATCGACGGCGGCCTCACGATCCTCCGGTACCTGTTCCTCGTGGGGCTCTTCCTCGGCTTCATCAACCTCCTCGCCGAGATCGGCACCTTCGAGACGATCGCCGGCTTCGTCGGGCTCGCCCCGATCCGCCTCGTCACCATCGTGGCGCTGATCGCGGCGTTCCTCATCGCGATCCCGTCGGCGGCCTACACCGTCGCGATCGACGCCCTGGTCATCCCGGTCCTCGCCGCGGTCGGCGTGCCGGTGTGGGCCTTCGGCTTCGTCGGCATCGCGGTCGCCCAGGGGGCGATGATCAGCCCGGTGCAGATCAACGTCGCCGCCACGGCCCACGGGTTCCGGACCGAGATCATGCGGATCATCCGGACCAACCTCCCCTACATGCCGGCGGCCCTCGTCGTGACGATCGTCCTCGCGGCGATCGTGACGGCCGTCCGGTGAGCGGCGGAGGCGACGCCCCGATGCCGGTCATGACCATCGTGAAGCCCGGCCTCTACAAGGACTCGGTGAACCTCATGCGGATCGCCGAGGCGGCCGCCGCGCTCGAGGGCGTCCGGCGCGCCGCCCTCGTGATGGGCACGGCGGCGAACAAGGCGATCCTCGACGAGGCGGGGCAGCTCACGGACGAGGCGAGAGCGGCCGGTCCCGACGACCTCGTCGTCGTCCTCGAGGCGGAGTCCGACCAGGCGCTCGCGGACGCCTCGGCGCGCGTCGAGGCGATGCTCGCGGGCGACGAGGCCGAAGGCGGCGGCACG
>DATCKS010000200.1:0-2424 GCA_036562265.1 Thermodesulfobacteriota bacterium
ACCTCGACCGGCGCGTCGGCGAGCGCCTTGGCCGCCTCGAGGCCGGCAAAGCCCGCGCCGACGATGAAGACCCTGGGGACGGACTCGCGCATCGTGCTCTCCCAGCCTGTAGCCTACCGCCGCGGCGCCGACCCGTCCTCGGCCGCCGGCGGCCCGTTCTCGGCCCGCCGCCCGAGGATCAGCGTGCCCAGGGCGCCGGCGACGAGCGACGCGGCGAAGATGGCGATCTTGGCGGCGGCGAAGTCGGCCGGGGAGGCGAAGGCCTGTTCGGCGATGAAGAGGGACATCGTGAACCCGATCCCGGCGAGGGCGCCGGCGCCGGCCAGTTGCCGCCAGGTGTACGCCTCCGGCTTCTCGGCCACCCCCAGGCGTACCGCCAGCCCGGCGCCCAGCAGGATCCCGAGCGGCTTGCCGACGACGAGCCCCAGGATGACGGCCAGCGCGAGCCGCCCGTGCCCTTCGACCAGGTCGGACGACCAGGCGACCCCGGCGTTGGCGAGGGCGAAGACCGGCAGCACCACGTAGCTCGACCAGGGTTCCACCGACCGGAGGAGCTTGTCCGCCGGCGACTCGATCCGGTCGTGGATCGCGTCGAGCGCCTCCAGGGCGGGGCGCGACAGCCCGTGTCGCATGAGCGCGTCCCCGCCGCGGCTCGCCGCCCCCTCCACGACCGACCGCGCCTGATCCAGCAGGGCCCGGAGGTTCGGCGGGGGGCGGGTCGGCGTCGCCGTCGCGAGGATCACGCCGGCCAGCGTGGCGTGCAGCCCCGCCGCGTGCAGGCAGACCCAGAGGAGGAGGCCGAGGCCCGCGTAGGGAAGGGGCCCGTGGATCCCCCCGCGGTTCATGGCGGCCATGAGCCCGACGACGGCAACGGACGCCGCCAGATAGCCAGGGTCGAGCGCGCCGGAGTAGACCAGCGCCACGACGGCGATGGCGACCAGGTCGTCGACGATGACCGCGGCGGTGAGGAAGACCCGCAGGTCGACCGGGACCCGGTCGCCGAGCATCGCGACGAGCGCCACGGCGAAGGCGGTGTCCGTCGAGATGGTCATGCCCCAGCCGTGGGCGAGCGGGCCTTGCGGGATCACGAGGAGATAGATCAGCGCCGGCGCGACGATCCCCCCGAGCGACGCGGCGATCGGCAGCGCGGCCGCACGCCGCGTCGCGAGGCGCCCCACGGTGAACTCCCGTTTGATCTCGAGCCCGACGACGAGGAAGAAGACGGTCAGGAGCCCGTGGTTCACCCAGTCGATCACCGGCAGCGTGTACCCGCCGTCGCCGAGGAGGAACCCGAACGGCTCGTGCCACCACGCCTCGAACGCCGCGCCGACCGGCGAGTTCGTCAGCACGAGCGCGAGCAGCGTCGAGAGCAGGAGGAGGAGCCCCGCGGACGGCCCCCACCGGACGAAGTCCAGCGTCGCGGTGTGCAGCCTGTGACCGAGCGAGCCGAGCATCGCCTCGGCCAGCGCGCTCTCGTCCCAGGCGCCCTCGTAGCGCCGGCCGTTGATGTAGAAGGTCGGCGTGACGAGCGCGCCGCTCCGCCGCGCGCTCTCGGTGTCCTCCCGGACTCTCGCGGCGGCGGCCTGCCACGCGGCCTCGTTACCGGCGTCGCGGGGCGCAAGATCGAACGCCGACGCGATCGCCTCGAGGTCGCCCGGCGCGAAGTCCGGTCCCCGCTTCATCAGGAGGTCGTGGACCTCCCAGAACGTCCCTCTCGTCTCGGCGGCGTACTCGGCAAGCTCGGCCGCCGGGACGGCACTCGGGTTCTCGGGAATCGGCAGGTGCCGGAAGACGTACCGCATCCGGTCCCCGAACCGATCCCGCAAGGCGGCGATGACCTCGTGGGCGGCGTGGCAGAAGGGGCAGGCGTAGCTGCCGTACTCGACGAGCGTGATCTCGGCGCTCGGGTTGCCGAGGACGTGGTCGCGGGCGAGGTCCACAGGAGGGTCGAGCTTGACCGGTCGTCTCGCAGCCATCGTCCCCCTCGCGCACGTCGCCGGCTCGACGACCGGCCCTCTTCACGCGTTCGCTCGCGCGCCGGGCCGCTCGAGCGCGGCGCGGTCCCAGCGGCCGAGGTTCGCGGCCGCCTCGTAGGCGCTCTGGAAGAAGTCGAGCGCCGCCTCCTCGGGCCGATCGGCGGCGCGCACCGCGTCGTACGGCAGGACGAACTCGCGCAATCCCGCGTGGTAGCCCGCCGCCGCCGGGCGCACCGGCGCGCCGGCGAAGCCCGCCGGCTCGGGGTACGCGTACGCGTAGAACGCCGGCTCCTCGACCGGGCCGCCTCCCGGCCACCACCCCACGCTCGCGCACTCGTGCGAGTACGCCTCGCGCGTCACGCGGTCGGCGAGGTTCGGGACGCCGCCCGGGTGCGTCGGCGCCGGGCGGCCCGAGAAGCGGGTCAGGGCCAGGTCGAAGCTCCCCCAG
>DATCKS010000209.1:0-2826 GCA_036562265.1 Thermodesulfobacteriota bacterium
GCAGCGGCCGCACTCGGTGCAGGCGTAGGTGTCGAGGAGCTGCTTCCAGGTGAAGTCCTGGATCCGTCCCACGCCGAAGGTCTCGGCCTCCTCGAGGTTGGGGGTCGAGAGGGCCCCGCGAGGCCGCGAGGAGCGGAAGTAGACGTTGGGCGCGGCGGCGATGATGTGCAGGTGCTTCGAGAACGGCAGGTAGTTCAGGAAGACCAGGACGGTGGCCATGTGCAGCCACCAGGAGACCTCGTAGCCGACCCGGGCCTCCTCGGGCGTCACGCCGCTCCCTTGCATCACCGACGCGACGGCCGACGCGATCGGGCGCCACGGGACGGGACGCCCTTCGCCGATCATCGCGTAGGCCTCGAAGGCGAGCAGGGTCACCATGAGGAGCGTGATGAGCGACAGGATGACGGCGGCGTCCCAGGTCTGGCTGATCCGCTCGGGCCGCCTGACGTAGCGGATCAGGACGGCGAGCGCGACGCCGACCAGCACGAGCCCGGCGAAGAGGTCCTGCGAGAGGACGAACCAGGCCCGATCGGACACGAGCGGGATCCTGAAGCCGGGCCAGAAGCCGGCCCCGAAAAGCTCGATGGTCCCCACCGTGAGGACGATGAAGCCCCAGAAGATCAGCGCGTGCATGATCCCCGAGACCGGGTAGCGGAACATCCGCGCCTGCCCGAGGACGAAGATCCCGACGTCGTTCAGGCGGGCGCGCGGATCGTCGAACCGCTCGGGATCGGGCTTGCCGAGCCGCAGGTAGGCGACGAGGCGGCCCGCGTTGCGGGCGAAGACGGCAACGGCCACCGCCGTCAGGACGAAGAGGATGATCGCGCGAGTCGTCATGCGAGCGCCTTCCTGGCAGCCTCGGTGAGCTTCGGGACGATCTCGAACAGGTCGCCGACGATGCCGTAGTCGGCCACCTTGAAGATCGGAGCCTCCGGGTCCTTGTTGATGGCGACGATGTACTTCGACGAGCCCATGCCGGCCATGTGCTGGATGGAGCCGCTGATGCCGCAGGCGATGTAGAGGTTCGGCGACACCGTCTTGCCGGTCTGGCCGACCTGCGAGGCGTGGTCGCGCCAGCCGGCGTCGACGGCGGCGCGCGAGGCGCCGACCGCGGCGTGGAGCACCGAGGCCAGCTCCTCGAGGAGCGCGAAGTTCTCCGGCCCGCGCATGCCGCGACCGCCGGAGACGATGATCGACGCCTCGGTCAGCTCGACCTTCCCCTTGGCCTCCTCGAGCCGTTCCTTCACCACGACCCGCGCGGCCACCGCCGGGTCGACGGCGACCGGAAGCGTCTCGACCCTCGGCGTCGTCGCCGTCCCCTCGACGGGCGACAGCACGTTGGGCCGGAACGAGACGAGCTGCACCGGGCCTTCGAGCCGCACCTTCGCGCGCGCCTTGCCGGAGTAGACCGGCCGCGTCACCGTGAGGCTCGTGGCGTCGACCTCGTCGAGCGCCATGCAGTCGGTGGCGAGCGGCGCCGACAGCTTGCCCGCGAGCCGGGCCGAGAGGTCCTTACCCTGGAGGGATGCGGGGAAAAGGATCGCCGAGGGCTTTCGCGCCTTCACCGCGTCGGCGAGCACGGCCGCGTAGGGCTCCGTCCGGTAGTCACGGAGCACGGGGTCGTCGGCCACGAGGACCACCCCGATGCCGCGCCGGCCGAGCTCCTCGGCCAGCGCGCCGACCCCCTCCCCCATGAGCACGGCCGCAACCTCGGCGCCGCCCCGCTGGCTGGCGATGGTGCGGGCCGCTCCGAGCAGCTCCGACGCGACCTTCTTGACGGCTCCGTCCTTGAGTTCCGCGTAGATCCAGACCTGGGACATGATCGGTTGCGCCCTTCACGGTGGCAGTGTCCGAGTGTCGATGCCGGCCGGCCCGGCCGCCCCGGCGCGCGCGGCGCCGAACTAGATGACCTTGGCCTCCTCTCGAAGGAGCCGAACGAGGGTGGCGGCCGCGGTGGCGGGGTCCCCGTCGATCCGCTTGCCCGCCTGACGGGGCGGCGGCGTGCTGAGCTCGACGAGCCTGAGTCTGGCGCCCGCGGGCCCCACGACCGCCGGGTCCACGCCCAGCGCGGCGGCGTCCTTCACGTCGATCGGCTTCTTCTTGGCCTTCATGATGTTGGGCAGCGAGGGATACCGAGGCTCGTTGAGCCCCTTCTGGCAGGTGAGCACGGCCGGTAGCGCGACCTCGACCACCTCGCGCCCCCCCTCGATGTCGTGCGTGACCGTGGCCCGCTTGCCGTCGGCCGCGACCTCGAGCTTCGTCACGAGCGAGACCGAGGGCAGCCCGAGTCGCTCGGCGAGGAGCGCGCCGACCTGCTCCTGGTAGTCGTCGATGGCCAGCTTGCCGGTGAGGATGAGGTCGAAGGGCTCGTCCTTCACCGCCGCGGCCAGGATCGCGGCGACCCCGAGGGAATCGCCGCCGAGGAGCGCCTCGTCCTTCACGTGGATCGCACGGTCGGCGCCCATGGAGAGCCCGAACCGGAGGGCGTCCTCGGCCTTCTGGGGCCCGAGGGTCACGAGCGTCACCTGTCCCCCGAACTTCTCCCTGAGGCGGAGCGCCTCCTCGATGGCGAACTCGTCGTAGGGGCTCACCTGGTAGTTCACCCCGTCGCGGACGATGTCGAGCCCGCCCGGCGCGACCCTGATCTTCGTCTCGGTGTCGGGGACCTGCTTGAGGCAGACGATGATGTTCACTAGTTCTGGCTCTCGGGCGCGGAGAGGCGTGCGCGGATCCAGGCCTCGATGTCCTTGCGGCGAAACCGCCACTGGTTGCCCTTCTTGTATCCGTGCAGGATCCCCTTGCGCGCCATGTCGCTCACGTTGTCGG
>DATCKS010000214.1:0-9503 GCA_036562265.1 Thermodesulfobacteriota bacterium
GGTGATCACGTCCTGCGGCGGCACGTCCATCGCGACCGTCCGGAGGCTCACCCTGGCCATCTTGTCGATGACCGGCACCAGGAAGATGACGCCGGGCCCCTTCACCCCGATGGCGCGCCCGAGCCGGAAGATCACGCCACGCTCGTACTCGTTCAGCACGCGGATCGAGTAGAGGATGACGATTGCGACGATCGCGATGGCGACCACCATCGGGACCGACCACTCCGGCACATTGAACATGCTCCCTCCCCCCTCAATCAGGACGTCCGGTCGGCCGGCTCGACCTCGAGGACGAAGCCGCGAACCGCCGTGACCCGTACCCGCTCGCCCGCCGCGATGGGCGTGGCCGACCGGGCGTTCCAGTACTCGCCGTGAACGAAGACCTTCCCCTCCGGCGCGATGGGCCCCAGCGCCTCGCCCGTCTCGCCGATCAGATCGGCCTCGCCGCCCATGGCCGGGCGCCGTTGCGACCGCACGGCGGCGCCGATGACGAACAGGAGCCCGAGGGCGAGCGTGGCCACCGTCGGTACGACGACCAGGAGCGACACCCGGAGGTAGTTCGGCGCCGACCAGTCGACGAAGATGATCGAGCCGAGCGCGAGCGCCACGACGCCGCCGACGCCGAGGATCCCGTGGCTCGCCACCGTCACCTCGGCGATGAGGAGGCCGAGACCGACCAGGATGAGGAGGATGCCCGCCCAGTTGATCGGCAGGACCTGGAAGGCGAACATGGCGAGGATGAGCGCGATCGCGCCCGTCACGCCCGGCAGGATGGCGCCCGGGTTGTAGAACTCGATGGCGAGCCCGGCGAGCCCGGCCAGGAAGAGGAGGTAGGCCAGGTTCGGGTTGGCGAGCACCGCGAGGACGCGCAGGTTCCAGCGCATCTCGAACGGCTCGATCCGCGCCCCCTTCGTCCGGATCACCTGCTTGCGCCCCAAGACGTCGACCGTGCGGCCGTCGGCCTTGTCGAGCGCCTCGGCCACGTCGACCGCCACGAAGTCGACCACGTTGAGTTTGGCCGCCTCCTCGGCCTGGACCGAGGCCGCCTCGCGCACCGCCTTGACGGCCCACTCGGCGTTGCGCCCCCGCTGGCGCGCGAGCCCCTCGATGTAGGCGGCGGCGTCGTTGACGATCTTCTTCTGCATCGTCTCGTCGATCTCGCCGCCGCCGGCCGCCACCGGCGACGCCGCGCCGATGTTCGTCCCGGGCGCCATCGCCGCCACGTGGGCGGCGATGGTGATGAACGCGCCGGCCGACCCGGCGTGCGCGCCGGGCGGGCCGACGTAAACCATCACCGGGACCTTCGAGGCGAGGATGTCCTTGACGATCTCGCGCATCGAGGAGACGAGGCCCCCCGGCGTGTCGAGCTGGACCACGAGCGCTGCCGCCCGCGCCAGTTCCGCCGCGGCGATCGCTTCCTCGATGTACGTCGCCGTCACCGGCGTGATCGCGTCGTCCACGACCGCCAGGTAGACGACCGGCACAGCGGCCGGCTCGACCGGCGTCGGCGACGGCGACGGGCCGGCGGCCCCCGGCGGGGCCGTGACGAGGCCGGCGATCACGAGGAGGAGCGCCGCGAGATACCGCACTACTCCTCCTTCGGCAGCGCGGCGAGGGCGTCGCGCACGAGCTTCATGTCCTCCCAGACCTCGCGCTTGGCCGCCGGGTTGCGCAGGAGGTACGCGGGGTGGAACGTCGGCATCACCCGGTAGTCCCCCGCCTGGTGGAACTTCCCGCGCAGCGCCGTGATGCCCCGCGTCGTCCCGAGGAGCGTCTGCGCGGCGACGCTGCCGAGCGCGACGACGACCTTCGGACGCACCACCGCCATCGTCTGCCGGAGGAACGGCTGGCACGCGGCGATCTCGTCCGGCTCCGGCGTGCGGTTGTCGGGAGGCCGACAGCGTACGACGTTGGCGATGTACACCTGCTCCCGTTTCAGGCCGATCGCCTCGATGATCTTCGTGAGGAGCTGGCCGGCGCGGCCCACGAACGGTTCGCCCTGCAGGTCCTCGTCGCGCCCGGGGCCCTCGCCGACGAACATCAGGCGCGCCCGCTCGTTGCCGACGCCGAACACGATGTTGGTGCGCCCCGTCCAGAGCTTGCACCGGCGGCAATCGCCGAGCCGCTCGCGCACCTCGGCCAGGCTCGCGGCCGGCGGCTCGGCCGGCTCGGCGGCGAAGAGCCCGGCCCCGCCCCGCCTGCGCGGCCGGTCGTCCGCCACCGGGAAGCCGAAGAGGTCCCTCGCCGGGACGGCCGGCGCGGGCGCCCGCGGCGGCGGAGGCGCCGGCGGCGGCGGGGCCGCGGCGGCCCGGGGCCCGGCGACCGGTTCGGGCGCAAGCGGCCCCGGCACGTGCGTTTCGGGCCGCGCCGGTGCGGGCCGCCCCCACGCCTCCGGGGCCACCCACTCGACGCCCGCCCTGCGCCACTCGGCCAGCGCCGCGCGCACCTCGGCCACGAGACGGGCCGCGTCGTCCTTGCCAGCCTGACGGCTCATGCCCTCGTCGCCTCCCCGAGTCTCGGGCACCCTACCTTGACACGCCGGAGCGCCCTGTGATAGCTAACAGACCCGCATGCTTCAACCTGGCTCGCTCCTCCTGGGCGTGACGGCTTTCACGCTCCTGCTCCTGGCGCCGGAAGCCGCCTACGCCTGGGGCCCCGGGACCCATCTGCAGGTGGGCTCCCAGGTCCTCGAGAACCTGGCCGTCCTCTCTCCCGCGCTCCAGGACCTCCTCAGGCGCCACCCGTACGACTTCCTCTACGGCTGCATCGGCGCCGACATCATCATCGGCAAGAAGTACCGGATCAAGCAGATCTTCCACTGCCACAACTGGAGCACGGGGTTCCGGCTGCTCGACGCCGCCGAGACGCCGCACGAGTCGGCCTTCGCCTACGGCTACCTCTGCCACCTGGCCGCGGACACGATCTCCCACAACTACTTCGTCCCCTGCCAGGAGATCGCCTCCTACTCGGCCACCTCGCTGCGGCACACTTACTGGGAGGTCCGGTTCGACGACTTCATCGACCCCCGCATGTGGCCGCTCGCGCGGGTCGTCCACGACGAGGCCCACGGCCGCAACGACGGCCTCCTGCAGCGCGTGCTCGCGGACACGATCTTCTCGTTCCGGACCAACAAGCGGATCTTCACCGGCCTCATCTCGCTGCAGCAGGTCCGGCACTGGCGCAAGATGGTGACCCTTCTGGCCACCCGCTCGAGCTTCCCCTTCACCCGGGAGGACTTCGAGCGCTACTACCGCCTCACGCAGAATGCGGTCTTCGCCTTCATGATCGACGGCCAGGCGTCGCGCACCGTCGAGGCCGATCCGATCGGCCGCCGCAACCTCCACGCGGCCGCGTTGATCCGCAAGACGCTGAGGACGCTGTCGAGGCGCAAGGTGCTGACGCCGGAGCAGTGCCAGGAGATCGTCCGCGAGGTCACGCGCAGCCTCGAGACCGGCCTCGAGAGCGCGTTCCGCGAGCCGGAACTCCTCAGTCTCCCCGCCGTGCGGCGGCTCGCCGCGGCCAGGCGCTAGCGCGGCCCGGCCTCTAGGCCTCCGCCACCAGCTCGCGCAGCCGGTCGAGGATCGCGTCGGCCACCTCGCTCTTCGGCGCGAGGGGTCGCTCGTCGGCCGTGCCGTCGCCGCGCACGAGGACGACCGCGTTGGTCTCGCTCCCGAACCCGGAGCCGGGCGCCGACACGTCGTTCGCCACGATCAGGTCGACCCCTTTCGCCGCCAGCTTGGCGCGGGCGTGGTGGACCAGGTCGGCGGTTTCCGCGGCGAAGCCGACGAGCACCGGTCCGCGGCGGCCGGCCGTCCGCCAGTCGCGGCGCCGCCGCCCGAGTTCGGCCAGGATGTCGAGGTTGCGCACGAGGTCGAGCCGGATGCCGTCCTCGCCGTCCACCTTCTTGATCTTCTGGTCGGCCGCCTTCACCGGCCGGTAGTCCGCCACCGCCGCCGCCATCACGACCGCGTCGACCGCCTCGGCTCGCCCGAGCACCGCCTCGGCCATCTCGGCCGCGGTCTCCACCCGCACGACCTCGACCCCCGTGGGGGGCGGCACCTCCATCGGCCCGGCCACGAGCGTCACCGCGGCGCCGCGCCGCCGCGCCGCACGCGCGATCGCCACGCCCATCCTCCCGGAGGAGCGGTTCGACAGGACGCGCACCGGATCGAGCGGCTCCCGCGTCGGTCCCGCCGTGACGAGGACGCGCAGCCCCGCCAGGTCCTTGGGCGTCACCAGGTCCTCGGCCGCCTCGACGATGGCGGCCGGCTCGGCCATCCGGCCGGGACCCGCGTCGGCCGCCTCGGCGCGGGAGGCGAGCGGGCCGACCTCCGGCTCGACGATCACCACGCCGCGCTGCCTGAGCGTGGCGACGTTGGCCTGGACGGCCGGATGCGCGTACATCACCGGGTTCATCGCCGGTGCGACGAGCACCGGCGCCCGCGTCGCCAGGAGGATCGTCGTCAGGAGGTCGTCGGCGAGCCCGCCGGCGTAGCGGCCGATCAGGTCCGCCGTGGCCGGCGCGACGATGACGACCTCGGCCCGCTGCGCGAGCGCGATGTGGCCGATCTCGCTCTCCTGCGTGAGGTCCCAGAGCGTGGTGCCGACCGGGTGCCCCGAGAGCGTCTGGAAGGTGAGCGGCGTAACGAAGCGCCTCGCCGAGCGGGTCATCACCACCCGGACCTCGGCCGCGCCCGCGCCCCCGTCGGCGATCGGCTTGGCGAGGAGACGCACGAGTTCGACCGCCTTGTACGCGGCGATGCCGCCCGACACCCCGACCAGGAGGCGCCGCCCCGCGAGCGGCCGCACCGACGTGGCCATCAGACGGCCGTCACCGCAGCCAGCCGCGGATCTGCGACGCGGTGCGGTTCGCGAGATCCTGCGCCCGTTCGCGGCTGCCGGCCTCGGCGTGCACGTGGAACGCCGCCTGGTCCTGGCTCGGGTAGGCCAGGACCCAGTCGGAGTCGTGGAAGACCTTGATCCCGTCGACGAGCTGGACGTTCTCCCCGCGCGAGGCCTCCATGAGCCGCCGCATGACGGTCCCCTTGGCCTCCCACGGGCAGGGCACGACCTGGTGCGCGAGGTAGGTCACCGGGATGTGGCGGGCGACCTGGGCGAGGCGCTCCTCCGACCGGGCGAGCAGCTCGATGAGCTTCACCACGGCGAACATCGCGTCGAACGCCGGCTGGAAGCGCGGGAAGATGAAGCCGCCCGACTCGTCGGCCACGAGCAGGACGTCGGGCCTGAGGGCGGTCTCCATCATCGACCGGCTGGTCGTCTTGGTCCGCACGACCTCGACGCCGAAACGGTCGGCCACCTCCTCGACGATCCGCGAAGCGGTGATCGGCACCGCGATCCGCCGCCGCCCCCCCTGATGCCCCTCCGCCGCCGCCTGCCGCGCGACGAGGAAGGCCGCCGCGGCCTGCGCCTGCTCGCCCGCGACGATGCCCCCCCGATCGTCGACCAGCGTGAGCTTCTCGGCCGACGGGTCGAGCATCACGCCGAGGTCGGCCTTGAGCGAGAGGACGATCTGCCCGAGCTGCTCGAGGGCCTGCTGGATCATCTCCGGCGTCCGGGTCGCCTTCGAGGCGTCGAGGAAGGCGTTGAGGCTGATCACCTCGAGGCCGAGGCGCCCCAGGATCGCCGGGAAGATGGCGGCCGCCGCGCCGTAGGCGTAGTCGATGACGACCTTGAGCTTCGCCCGCCGGATCGCCTCGCGGTCGATCGCCTGCAGGAAGCCGGTCTGGTAGAACTCGGTGCCGTGCACCGGGAAGCTGATCTCCCCGGTTTCCTCCATCGTGGCGCGACGGAAGTCCTCCCGGTAGAAGAGCCGCTCGATCGCCTGCTCCTTCTTGGGATCGAGGTCCATCCCCCGGTTGTCGAAGAAGCGCAGGTCGACGCTCTCGGGGCTCACCGGGTTGCGGCGGGTGTGGACGCCGCCCTGGTCGCCCAGATTGCCCGCCTGGTAGCGGACGACCGGCAGCGGCGTGACGCCGAAGTCGTTGACGTTGACCCCGGCGGAGAGCAGCCCCGTCATGATCGCCCGGTTGATCATCCGGGTGGTCTTGTGCGCGTCGCGGGAGGTGGAGACGGTCGCGCCCTTGCCGAGCGAGGCGCCGTAGGCCGCGCCGAGCTTGGCCGCGAACTCCGGCGACAGCTCGAGGTTGGCGAGCCCCGTGATCCCCTGCGGGCCGAAGATCGACCGGCTCCACTTCTCGCCCCAGATGAGCGAAACGGCGAGGGTCGCGCCGTCCTCGACCTCCTTGTGGGGCCAGATCTTGACGTTGGCCTTGAGCGTGGCCCCCTTGCCGACGCGCGAGTGGTCGGAAACCAGGGCGCCCACGTCGAGGAAGGCGCGATCGCCGATGACGCAGTCGTTCGCGACGATGGCCTCGTAGAGTTCGGCGGCCTTGCCGACCTGGACCCGGTCCCAGAGGACCGAGTCGGCCACGACCGCCCCCTCCTCCACGACGCAGCCGTGCCCCAGCACGGAGTTGCGGATGACGGCGCGCGGCCCGACGACGACGTCGCGGCCGATGATGACGCCCCCCTCGAGCCTCGCGGTGTAGTCGATGCGCGCCCCCTCCTCGAGGTAGACGCGGCCGTCACCGAAGCGCTCCCCGGGCACCGGCAGCCTGACCCGCCCTTCGACCAGGTCGCGGTGGGCGAGCCGGTACTCGCCGATGGTGCCGATGTCCTTCCAGTAGCCCTCGGCGACGTAGCCGTAGAGCGGCTTCCCCTCGGCGAGGAGCTTCGGGAAGAGGTCCTTGGAGAAGTCGTACTCCTGCCCGGGTGGGATCGCCTCGAGGCACTCCGGCTCGAGGATGTAGATCCCGGTGTTGATGGTGTCGCTGAAGACCTCGCCCCACGACGGCTTCTCGAGGAACCGCTGGATGCGGCCGTCGTCGTCGACGATGACGACGCCGAACTGGAGCGGGTTCTCGACCCGCGTGAGCACCATCGTGGCGAGGGCCTTCTTCTCCCGGTGGTAGGCGATGGCGCGCCCGAGGTCGAAGTCGGTGAGGACGTCGCCGCTGATGATGAGGAACGTGCCGCCGCCGGCGAGGTGACGCTCCGCGTTGCGGACGCTGCCGGCGGTGCCGAGGTCCTCGGCGGCGCCGATGTACGTCATGCGCACGCCGTGCTCGCGGCCGTCCTTGAAGTAGTCCTTGATGGTCTCGGGCTGGAAGTAGAGGAGCGCGATCAGGTCGGTGATCCCGGTGCGGGCGAGCAGGTCGACGATGTGCTTCATCATCGGCCGGTTCATGACCGGCGTCATCGGCTTGGGGAGCGAGATGGTGAGCGGGCGCAGTCGCGTCCCGAATCCGCCGGCGAGGATGACGCCGTTCACGAAGCCGCACCTCCGGCGGCTATCGTATCGGATTTCCGGGGATATTCAACCTCGAGGGGGCTGGTTCGACACCTCCCGCGAGAGGATGATCGCCTCGGAGATCTCGCGCATCGACTTGCGCCTGGTCATCGAGAGCCGCTGGATTCGGCTGAACGCCTCCCCCTCGCTGATCCCCTCCTGCTCCATGAGGATCCCCTTGGCGCGCTCGATGGCCTTGCGCGCCTCGAGCGCCTCCTTGAGCGCGCGGTTCTCGTCCCTGAGGCTCGACAACTCCTCCACCAGACCGGCCAGCGGACCGCCCGCCGCCGCCGGCCTGAGCGCGGCCGGCAGCGAGGGACCGGGGGTCTCGACCAGGAGCCGTCCCCGCGGAGGCTCCCCCCCGACGAGCAGGATGGGGACCGTCCCCCCGAGCGGTGACCGCGGCGCCGCGCCGGCGAGCCACCCGGTGGCCTCCGGCCAGGGGGCCACGACCAGCGACACCGCGGCATCGGCCCTCCCCGGCTCGAGTGCCGCCTCGGGCGTCAGCACCGCAACCGTATCGATCAGGCCGGCGGCTCCCATCCGCTCGAGGAGGGACGAGAGCCGGCCGGCGTCGCCGACGAGGAGCGCCGGGATGGGGGACGTCGGCTGCGGGATGCCGGAGCGCCGACCGGCGCCGGCCCCTCCCCGCGAGGGGGCCGGCCCGCCGGCGCGCGGGCCGGCGGGCCGGACGCGGCTCGTCGACACCCTTACTTCTCCGCGGGAACGGCGCGTGCCGTCGCGAGCCCGGGCGCCGGCGAGGCGCCGGAGGGCGCCGCGAACGGGTAGGCGCTCGCGATGCGGAAGTCCGGGTACGCCTCGTTGCCGTGCTCGCCGAGGTCGAGGCCTTCCCGCTCCTCCTCCTCGCTCACGCGCACCCCCATGACCGCCTTGATGACGAGCCAGGCGACGGAGGTCGTCACGAAGGTGAAGGCGCCGACCGCCACGACCCCGGTCGCCTGCGTGACGAGCAACCCGACGCCGCCGCCGAGGAAGAGCCCGTTCGGCACGGTGTCCGGCACGAGCGTCGCGTCCGCGAAGAGCCCGAGGGCGAGCGTGCCGAAGACCCCGCAGACGAGGTGCACCGAGATCGCCCCGACCGGATCGTCCACCTTCATCCGATCGAAGGCGAGGACGGAGAAGACGACGAGCACCCCGGCGCCGATGCCGATGATGAGCGCCGAGCCGACGCTCACCCACGCGCAGGGCGCGGTGATGGCAACGAGCCCCGCGAGCGTGCCGTTGAGGATCATGGAGAGGTCCGGCTTGCCGAGCGCCCACCAGGCGGTGAGGGTCGCCGCCAACGTGGCCGCCGCCGCGGCGGTGTTCGTCGTGAGGGCGATGCGCGCGATGTCGCCGGCCGCCGCCGCCATGGTGCTGCCCGGATTGAAGCCGAACCAGCCGAGCCAGAGGATCAGGGCGCCCAGCGTGGCGAGCGGCATCGAGTGACCCGGGATCGGGTTCACCCGGCCGTCCTTGCCGTACTTGCCGATGCGGGGCCCGAGGACGATGGCGCCCGTCAGCGCCGCCCAGCCGCCCACCGAGTGGACCACCGTCGAGCCGGCGAAGTCCCAGAAGCCGAGCTCGGCGAGCCAGCCGCCGCCCCAGATCCAGTGTCCCGTGATCGGGTAGAGCAGCGCCGTGATGACGAAGGCGAAGACGATGAACGAGCGGAACTTGATCCGCTCGGCGACCGCCCCGGAGACGATCGTCGCGGCCGTCCCGGCGAAGACGAGCTGGAAGAAGAACTTCGCGTAGAGCGGCACGGTGGCCCAGGAGATCGCCGAGTAGGCGCCCTGGTAGGCGTCCCCGGTCGCCGGGCTGTTGTCCGCCCCCGAGAGGAAGATCAGCCCCTCGGTCCCGAAGAACGGCGTGCCGTTGCCGAACATGAGCCCCCAGCCGAGGACGAGGAACCCGATCGAGGACGCCGCGAAGACGATGAAGTTCTTCGCGAGGATGTTGACCGAGTTCTTGCTGCGGGTGAGTCCGGTCTCGAGCATACCGAAGCCCGCGTTCATGAAGAAGACGAGGATGCCGCAGATGACGACCCAGACGGTGTCGCGGGCCACCTTCGCGTCGGAGAGCGCCGCCTCGATCTCGGCCAGCTTCGCCGCGGCGTCGACCACCGCCGGCG
>DATCKS010000219.1:0-7403 GCA_036562265.1 Thermodesulfobacteriota bacterium
CTGCCGCTCGAGCCGCGTCGGCATCATCACGTCGTCGGCGTCCATCCTCGCCACCCACTCGGCGTCGGTGTTCGCCATGGCGTGGTTGAGCGACGCGCCCATCCCCATGTTGGGGTGCGTGATCACCCGGACTCGGGAATCCCGGCGGGCGAACGCCTCCATGATCGCGAGCGTCCCGTCCGTCGAGCCGTCGTCGATCAGGACCAGTTCGAAGTCGCGGTAGGTCTGTCCGAGGACGCTCTCCACCGCCTCGCGCAACGTCGACTCCGCGTTGCGAGCCGGCAACAGAACGCTCACTTGCATGGCGTCACCCGATGAGACGATGGTCGGCGCGCATCACGAGGTGGTGAATCCTCACATATCCGGCCGCGACGTACTGTGTCAACACGGAAACCGCTCGCGTGGTTCCGGATCACGGCCTGCCGCCGCGTGTTTCCCCCTCCGAACGCCGAGTCCGGGCTCGCGGATGCTTGCCCGACGAGGGCATGGCCGGTCGCCCGGCGTGCGCCGAACTCGTCGGGTCAGGCGCGATCTTCCGATGCGGCGAGTATCGCGCGGCGGCCGATGTGTCGCAGGATCTCCGTCCACCTCACCGGGTCGATCACCAGCCTGGCGACGGAGATCTGGCAGAGGAGCCGCTCGCGCATCGGCAGGTCGGCCCTGGGGATCGATCGCGCGTAGGCGCGCAGGCAGAGGAGCCGCTGGGTCACGAGTCCCCGCGCCGCGGCGGCGCCGCTCCAGACGGACGCTCGCGCCGCCGACTCCAGGTTGGTCGACTGGTCGGGGTGGCAGCGCCGGAAGAAGAGCCCGTCCGGGACCTCGCCGAACCGGCCCATCAGGGCGAGTTCGGCGAGGATGACCTTGTCCGCACCGTAGAACGACTCGCGGAACGCGCTGGTCCGCCTGAGCGCGTCGGTCCGGATCACTCCGAACACCTCGAAGCACCAGCGCGTGGCGAGCAGGACGTCGCGGAAGCGGCGGTGCGGCTTCGGCGAGCCGAACCGACGCGGCGGGTCGCACACCCGTACGTACACGGGCCGGCCCCGGGCGTCGAGCAGGTAGCCTCGCGCGATGGCCTCGTCGGGGACGGGCCGCCCCTCCTCGTCGACGAGGACCGTCCGCGAGTGGCAGAGGACGAGCGAGCGGTCGGCCTCCAGCATCTCGACGCACCGGCCGAGGTAGGTCGGGTGGCAGACGTCGTCGCACGCGGCCCACTTGAAGTACCGGCCGCGCGCGAGGTCGAGGACGCGGCGGAAGTTCGGGTTGGCGCCGATGTTGGTGGGGTTGCGGACGTACCGGATCCGCTGGTCCCTCGCGGCGTACACGCGGCAGATCTCGGCCGTGGCGTCGGTCGAGGCGTTGTCCGAGACGATCAGCTCGAAGTCGCGGTAGGTCTGGGCGAGGAGGGAGTCGAGCGCCTCACGGATGTGCCGCTCGCCATTGTAGACCGGCAGCCCGATGCTGACCGTGGGGGGGTCCGACCGTGTGGATCCGCGGGTCGCTCGATGTCCCAACGGCCATCGCCTCCTGTCCGGTGCAGCGGAGTTCCCGCGTCTCGACTATATGCGCACGCTCGACCATCCGGTCAACAGACGATGGCTCGCTCTCGGCCACGGCCCCACCACCCAGGTCAGCGAGCAACCGGGCGAATCGCGACGCGTCGCGCCGTGAACCGTGTGCGCTTTCGGGATACCGCCCGAGGAACCGGCGGGCGTCAGCGGGCACGCAGGCGCCGCAGGCGCGAGACGATGGGCGGCGCCGCCACGACGAGGACGGCGGCGACCAGCAGGGCGACGGCGATCGGACGCTCGACGAAGATGGCGTAGCTGCCGCCAGAGATCGCGAGCGCCTGGCGCATCGACTCCTCGAGCATCTTGCCGAGGACCAGCCCCATGACGAGCGGCGCGGCCGGCACCTCGAGCTTGCGCATGAGGTAGCCGACGACGCCGAAGACCGCCATGAGCGCGAGGTCGACGACGCTGCTGTTGATGCTGTAGACGCCGATGAAGGAGAGGCCGATCACGAGCGGCAGGAGGATCCGCTGCGGCACGTCGATGATCTTCACGAACAGCTTGACGAGCGGGAGGTTGAGGATCAGGAGGATCAGGTTGCCGAAGTACATCGACGCGATGAGCCCCCAGACGAGGAGCGGCTGCTTCTGGAAGAGCAGCGGCCCCGGCTGCAGGCCGTACATCATGAGCGCGCCGAGCATGATGGCCGTGGCGTTCGAGCCCGGGATCCCGAGCGACAGGAGCGGGACCATCGAGCCCATCGAGGCGGCGTTGTTGGCCGACTCGGGGCCCGCGACTCCCTCGATGGCGCCGTGGCCGAACTCCTCCTTCCGTTTGGAGAGCCGCTTCTCGGTCGTGTAGGAGACCACCGAGGCGACCGTGGCGCCGGCGCCGGGCAGCACGCCGGTGACGAAGCCGATGACCGCGCCGCGCAGGATCGGCCAGTACGACCGCCGCCACTCGTCCATCGTGAGCCAGACCGGGCCGGCGAGCCGCACGTTCTCGCGCGTGCCGGCCGCCAGCTCCTCGAGCCCCACGAGGCTCTCGGCCACGGCGAACACGCCGATCACGACCACGAGGAAGTCGATCCCGTCGTCCAGCTCCGCCACGCCGAAGGTGAAGCGTGAGACCCCGCTTTGCAGCTCGATGCCGACCGTGGCCAGCGCAAGGCCGAGAACGAGGGCGATGAGACCCTTCACCACGTGCCCGCCCGAGAGGCTCGCCACGGCCACGAGCGCGAAGAGGATCAAGGTGCAGAACTCGGCCGGCCCGAACCGGAGCGCCAGCTCGGCGACCGGCAGCGCGACGAACGTGAGCGCGACGATGCCGAGCGTCCCGGCGATGAAGGAGCCGATCGCCGAGATGGCGAGCGCGGCCCCCGGTCGCCCCTTGCGGGCCATCTGGTAGCCGTCGATCGACGTCATGACGCTCGCCGCCTCGCCCGGCGCGTTGAGCAGGATCGACGTCGTCGAGCCGCCGTACATGGCGCCGTAGTAGACGCCGGCCATCATGATGAGCGCCGGCGTGGGCGACAGCCCGAAGCCGAGCGGGATGAGGAGCGCGATCCCGGTGGACGGCCCGATGCCGGGGAGGACCCCGATCAGCGTCCCGAGGAGCGTGCCGAGGAAGAGGAAGAAGAGGTTCGTCGGCTCGAGGGCGACCACGAAGCCGTGCAGGATGGCGTCGATCGGCACCTAGGAGCGCTCCCCGACTTGCGCCATCGAGCAGACCACCTGAAGAGCCCCCCCCGGTAGCGGCCGACGCGGCCTGGTCGCCACGACTCAGCCGAGCACGCCCTTCGGCATGTAGACGCCGAGGAGCGTGTGGAAGATGCCGTAGGTGACGGCCGTGAACGCGACCGCCACGATCCCGTTGAGGACCGGGCGGCCCGGGTTGTAGAGGACGAGCAGGGCCATGAGGACGATCGTCGTGGCGACCAGGTAGCCGAGCGGCGTGAGGATGAACGCGTAGAGCACGAGGAGCGCCGAGGCCGCCGTGAGCCGCCAGCCTCCGCCCCAGAGCCGGCCGGCCGGGCGGCCCGGGCCCGGCCTGAGCGCGAGGAGCGCGCCCAGGCCGATGAGCGCCCAGGAGAGGATCAGGGGCAGCATCCGCGGCCCCGCCGGGTCGCCCAGCAGGGCCTCCGGCAGGCGCAGCGTCCCGATCAGGAACGCCACGCCAAAGAGCACGGTGACTGCCCCGACCGCTCTGTCGTGCATCTACTTGATCAACCCGATGTCACGCATGAGCGTCTCGAAGTCCTTCCGCTCCTCGTGCAGGACCTGCGTGAACTCCTTGGCGCCCAGGTACGCGTCGATCCAGCCGCGCTGCTCGAGTTCCTTCTTCCAGGCGGCGGACCTGGCCATCTCGCCGAGGATCTTGTCCCACGCCTCGAGGTGCGACGGCTCGATCCCGCCGGGCGCCATGATGCCGCGCCAGTGCCGGAAGGTGCCCTTGATCCCCATCTCCTCCCAGGTCGGCACGTCGGGCGCGTCGCTGACCCGCTCGGGCGCCGTGATGGCGATCAGCCGGAGCTTGCCGGCCTTCGCCTGCTCGGCCGCCTCGGAGAGCCCGGTCGAGACCACGTCCACGTGCCCGCCGAGGATGGCCGCCATCTGGTCGCCGCCCGAGGAGTGGACGACCACGCGCACCCGCCGGATGTCGACGCCGGCCGCCTTGGCCGCCCGCAGGAAGGAGACGTGGTCGCTCGAGAGCTGGCCGCTGCCGACGCTCACCACGTGCTTCGTCGGGTCGGCCTTGAGCGCGGCCATGAGCTCCTTGCCGGTCTTGTACGGCGAATCGGGCCGGACGGCGAGGACCAGGTACTCCGTCGTGAGTCGGGCGAGCGGCGTGAAGTCCTCGAACTTCATGGTCGTCTGCCCGAGGAGCTGCCGCGGGAAGAGCTGGTTCGAGTTCATGGCCGCGTAGTGGGGGTTGCCCTTGTGCTCGTTGAGGTAGCTCCACCCCACCTGGCCGCCGGCGCCGGGCCGGTTGACGATGGTGATCGGCACCTTCACGAGACCGGTGCTCTGCAGGACGGACTGCACGACGCGGGCCGTCGTGTCCCACCCGCCGCCCGGCGAGGCCGGCACGATGATCTCGATGGGACCCGACGGGAAGGCCTGCGCGTGCGCGGTCGGAATAGCCACGATGCCGGCCGCCGACGCCGCGACCCACGCGGCCAGGGCGGCCAGGACGAACCTCCTGGTCATGAGCGACTCCTCCGGAGCGTCAGGGTACTCGGTACGAGGCAAACGAGCTTCTTATGTAGCGGATTTCCGGGCTCGCAGCCAGCGGGCATAGCTGGCGATCCCCTTCTCGAGCGGAACAAACGCTGCATGATAGCCAGCCGCCCGCAGCTTCGTCAGGTCCGCCTGCGTGAAGGCCTGGTAGGCGGGTTTGAGCGACTCCGGGAAGGCGATGTAGTCGATCCGCCCCCCGCCGTGCGCCTCGATCATCGCGCGCGCCACGTCGTTGAAGGGGCGGCTCTCCCCGGTCCCGAGGTTGAAGATCCCCGAGACGTGCGGGTGGTCGAGGAACCAGAGGTTCACCGCCACCACGTCGTCCACGTACACGAAGTCGCGGCGCTGCTCGCCGTCGGCGTACCCGTGGCTGCCGGCGAAGAGCCGGGCCACGCCGTCCTTCTCGAGCTGGCCGTAGAGGTGGAACGCCACGCTGGCCATCGGCCCCTTGTGGTCCTCGCGCGGGCCGTAGACGTTGAAGTATCGCAGCCCGACCACCTGGCTGCGAGCGCCCGCCGCGTGGCGCCGCACGTACTGGTCGAAGAGGAGCTTCGAGTAGCCGTAGACGTTGACCGGCCGCTCGGCCTCCGGCGTCTCGGTGAAGCGCGTCTCGACGCCGTAGACGGCCGCCGACGAGGCGTAGATCAGGGGGATCCCGCGGTCGAGGCAGAAGTGCAGGAGCGCCTTCGAGTAGTCGAAGTTGTTGCGGAGCATGTAGCGGCCGTCCCACTCCGTGGTGACCGCGCAGGCCCCCTCGTGGAAGATCGCCTCGATCGGTTCGGCGAACGGCCCGCCGTGGCGTACCGCGGCGAGGAAGTCGTCCTTGTCCTGGTAATCGGCGATCCGCGCGTCGACCAGGTTGCGGAACTTGCGGCCGTCCGTGAGGTCGTCCACGACGAGGATGTCCGTCCGGCCCCGGGCGTTGAGGCCCAGGACGATGTTGCTGCCGATGAACCCGGCTCCACCGGTGACGACGATCATGGCGCCTATCTTGCCTCGAAGAGCCCCTCCGGGACCAGGCTGGCGTCGACCCGGGCCTCGCCCACCGACACATCGGCCTCGGCGGGCTTGCCGTCGATGAGCGCGAGCATCGCCTTCGTCCTCGCCTCGTAGGTGTGCATCCTCGCGATCCGGAGGCGCTCGTCGAGCCCGCGCTCCGGATCGGCGAGCGCCCCGTCGACCGCCGCGACGAAGTCGTCGGCCGACCTGGCGAGGGCGACGACGCCCCGGAACGGCAGCAACGCCGGCAGTTCCACGCCGACGACCGGCCGCCCGGCCGCCAGATACTCGAAGAACTTCATCGGGAACATCGCTTCCGTGTACGCGTTCACGGCGGAAGGCAGGATGGCCACGTCCATCCCCTTGAGGTACCCGGGCAGCTCAGCGTAGGGCCGCGGGCCCATGAGGTGGATGTTGGGGGCCTCGGCGAGCGGCCGGGTGTCGGTCCACGGGTCCCCCTCCCCCACCTTGCCGATGAGCACGATCGACCAGTCGGGCCTCCGCCTGGCGACCTCCAGGACCAGGTCGAAGTCCATCTTGTAGCGCGCGATGGCGCCGACGAAGCCGAGCCTGGGGCGCGCGATGGCCTCGAGGTCGGCCGGCACCGGCGTGGCGGGGTCGAGCGCGCGCGAGAAGTGGCCGAAATCGGCCACGTTCGGCAGGTAGTGGACGTTCGAGGCGTACGCCCGCGCTCGCTCGGCGAGCTTCGGCGAGGTGGCGAACACGATCGTCGCGGCCTCGAAGAGTTCGACCTCGGCCTCCTCGATGATCGCCGCCGGCATCCCGGGCTGGGCCGCAATGTCGTCCACGCAGTGGTACACGATCGTGCGAAAGCGCGACAGGTCGAGCAGGCGCGTCGAGAGCGGGTTGTAGGTCCAGAGGATGTCGCCTCGTAGCCCCAGCCGGCGCATGTGGCGGCCGAGCATCGCGTCGAGCATCCGGCGGTTCGTCGTCCGGGCGAGGTCCGACCCCTGGAGCGGGATGCAGACCGGCGACCACACCCAGAGCCCCGGCCGGACCCGGCGCGGGCCCCCGAGCGCCTTCCACACCCGGCGCGCCACCCGGCGCATGTCCGAACCGGTCATGGCCGGCCGGCGCAGCCCCACCGAGTCGACGTAGAGCACCGGGTGCCCGAGGCCCTCGAGGACGGTGGCGACGTGCTGCTTGTTCGTCCAGAAGGGGTTGTCCCAATCGGCGGTCGAGAAGAGCACGACGTGGTCCCGCTCCGGCGAGGCGCCAGTCATGACCGATGTCTCCTTGCGTTCGGGAGTGCCGCCGCGAGCGCGAGGCGAAGCCGCGGCACGAGGAGGAGGTAGGCGAGCCAGAGGGCGCCGTCGATCGCGACGGCGGCCGGGCCCCAGGAAGCCCAGGGCGGCTCGGCGCGCAGCAACACCGCGTAGCCGACGACGCCGGGCAAGACGGCGAGGATGTACCGGAGGGCGAGCCCGAGGACGTCGAGCCTGGCGGACCCGAGCAGCACGAGGACCAGGCCGTATGCGCTCCACGCGAGGCCGAACCCGACCGGCCCGATGTGCGGCACCAGAAGCCCGATGACGGCGACGACCGCAACCAGCCCGGCCACGATGATCGCGAGCGCCTCGCCGCTGCGCCGCTGGGCCGCCAGCGTCTTGAGAAGGACGTACCCTGCGGAGTG
>DATCKS010000222.1:0-21884 GCA_036562265.1 Thermodesulfobacteriota bacterium
CCACTGCAAGACCGGCGTCCGCAGCGCCCAGGCGATCGAGTTCCTCAAGACCGCCGGCTTCCGCAAGCTCGCCAACCTCGCGGGCGGCATCGACCGCTGGTCGACCGACGTGGACCCCTCCGTGCCGCGCTACTAGCTCCGGCCGGCGCTCGGACGCCGCGGCCGCGGACCACGGAAAGGTCCGACCCGGTCGTTGTTGCGGCAACGCCGGGCAGAACGGTGTCGGTGTTCCGGGGAAACCGCGGGACGTTCCAACCTGCACCGCGCCGCGGGGCGGCCGCCGGTCGCGCCGGCGGCCGCCCCGCGCGCCGGCGCCGCAACAGCCCGCCGTGCGGTCGCTTTTCGCGCACGCGCCCCGGCGCGGTCGGGGCGGCACACCTGATGCTCCTGCCGTCTCCCGAGAAGCGCGGCGGGTCGTGGTGACCCGCCGCAGACGTCGCGTGATCCCGAGGGATCCGGAGACTCGAGGAGACCGAACCATGAAGACCTTTGCCCTTACCCTTGCCGCAGCCGTCACGCTCGCGGCCGGCACGGCGTTCGCGGCCCCGATCGACGAGGTCGCGCAGGAGAAGACGCAGCCGGTGCAGATCGTCTCGGCGCCGGAGCTGTCGGCCCGCGGCCAGGGCGCGGTGACCAACGGCGAGGAGGACGGCCGGACGCGTCCGGCGCACGCCGACTCGGTCCGCCTGGTCCCGTACCCCAACGCCGAGCGCCCCACGTTCGACCGCGGGCGCTAGGCTCGCACCTGCCGAAGGCCTCCGCGCGGACATGGCGCCGCGCGGAGGCCGCACGGCCGTCCGGTCGGACCCCGAGGCGAGCGGTCGTCCGACGATCCGCTCCGGGAGCCGCCCGCTCCGGGCGGTATACTGCCGGCCATGTCGGCCACCCCGCTGCTCGATCGCATCCAGTCGCCCGCCGACCTGAAGACGCTGCGGCGTGACGAGCTACCGGCCCTCGCGGCCGAACTCCGAGCCGAGATCACCCGCATCGTCTCCAAGACGGGGGGCCACTTCGCCTCGCCCCTCGGCATGGTCGATCTCATCGTGGCGCTCCACTACGTCTTCGACGCGCCGCGCGACCGCCTGGTCTTCGACGTAGGGCACCAGACCTACGCGCACAAGCTCCTCACCGGCCGGCGCGCGGCGATGGAGCGGCTTCGCCTCAAGGGCGGCGCGTCGGGGTTCCTGCGCCGCGAGGAGAGCGAGTTCGACACCTTCGGCGCCGGCCACGCCTCCACGTCGATCTCGGCGGCGCTCGGCATGGCCGTGGCGCGCGACCTCACGGCGGCCCACCCGCGCAAGGTCGTGGCGGTGATCGGCGACGGCGCCATGACGGGGGGCCTCGCCTTCGAGGGGCTCAACAACGCCGGGCACCTCGACACCGACCTCGTCGTCGTGCTCAACGACAACGAGATGTCGATCTCGCAGAACGTGGGGGCGATCTCGGCCTACCTGACGCGGCTCATCTCGGGGGCGCTCTACAACCGGGCGCGCGACACGGTGGGCGACTTCCTCAAGAACCTGCCGGCGGTCGGCGACCAGGTCGCCCGCCTCGCCAAGAAGACCGAGGAGGCGGCCAAGGGGCTCGTGGGGCCGGGCACGCTCTTCGAGGAGCTGGGGTTCAAGTACCTCGGGCCGGTCCCCGGACACGACTACGGGGCGCTGATCGACACCCTGCAGAACGTGAAGGCGCTCAGCGAGCCGGTGCTCGTCCACGTGATCACCAAGAAGGGGAAGGGGTTCGCCGCGGCCGAGGGGGATCCGATCAAGTACCACGGCGTCGCGGCCGGCTTCGACGCCCCGAAGAAGACCGAGCCGGCGCCCGCCGGCTCGTCCGGGCCGGCACGGCCGCCCGTCCTCACCTACACGCAGGCCTTCGTCCACCACCTCCTCGGGCTCGCCCGCCGCGACCCGCGGATCGTCGCGATCACGGCGGCCATGCCGGACGGCACCGGCCTCGACCGGTTCCAGGCGGAGTTCCCGAAGCGGTGCTTCGACGTCGGCATCGCCGAGCAGCACGCGGTCTGCTTCGCGGCGGGGCTCGCGGCCGAGGGGATGCGGCCGGTCGCGGCCATCTACTCCACGTTCCTGCAGCGCGCGTACGACCAGATCATCCACGACGTGGCGATCCAGCGGCTGCCGGTGACCTTCGCCCTCGACCGGGGCGGGCTCGTGGGCGCCGACGGCGCGACGCACCACGGCGTCTTCGACTACGGCTACCTGCGCATCGTGCCCAACCTCGTCGTCATGGCGCCGAAGGACGAGAACGAACTGGGCCGCATGCTCAGGACGGCCATCGACCTCGGCGGGCCCGCGTCGGTGCGCTACCCGCGCGGCAAGGGGGTCGGCGTCGCGCTCGACGAGGAGCCGAGCCCGATCCCCGTGGGCCAGGCCGAGGTCCTCCTCGAGGGGGACGACCTCGCCATCGTCGCCATCGGGCAGTCGGTGTCCGAGGCGCTCGTCGCCGCCTCGCGGCTCGCGGCGGACGGCATCCGCGCCACGGTGGTGAACGCGCGCTTCGTGAAGCCGCTCGACGTGGCGACGCTCGAGCGGGTGGCGCGGCGCACCGGGCGGCTGCTCACGGTCGAGGACCACGTGCGGATCGGCGGCTTCGGCACCGCCGTCCTCGAGGCGCTCGGCGACCTCGGGCTTGCCGGCGAGGTCGCGCTCGTGCGCCTCGGGATCCCCGACCGGTTCATCGAGCACGGCACGCAGGAGGAGCAGCGGGCCGAGGTCGGCATCGACGCGGCGGGCATCGAGCGGGCCGCCCGCGCGCTGGTGGCCGCCCCGGCCCGTCCGGCCGCAGGCCGTGGCGCGCTCCGACTCCTCCCGCCCCGCTAGGCGCACCCGGCTCGACGCCCTGCTCGTCGAGCGGGGACTGGCCCCGACGCGCAGCAAGGCCCAGGCGCTCATCCTGGCCGGCGAGGTGCGTGTGGCAGGCCAACCGGCCGACAAGGCCGGCGCGCTCGTCCCCGCCGACGCCGAGATCTCCCTGGTCGGGCGGGCGGCGCTCAGGTACGTCTCGCGGGGAGGGCTCAAGCTCGAAGGGGCGCTCGAGGACCTCCGCGTCCCGGTGGCCGGCCGCGTGGCGCTCGACGTCGGCGCCTCGACCGGCGGCTTCACCGACTGTCTCCTCCAGGCCGGGGCGCGCCGGGTCTACGCGGTCGACGTGGGGCGGGGGCAACTCGCCTGGCGGCTCAGGACCGACCCGCGCGTCGTCGCGCTCGAGGGCTGGCACATCAACCGACTTCCCCCCGACGCCGTGCCCGAGCCGGTCGACCTGGCGACCGTCGACGTCTCGTTCATCTCCCTCGAGAAGGTCCTGCCCGCCATCCGGGCCTTCCTCCGGCCGGGCGGCGACCTCCTGGCGCTCGTGAAGCCGCAGTTCGAGGTGGGGCCCGAGGCGGTGGGCAAGGGCGGGGTCGTCCGCGACCCGGCGCTGCGGCGCGCCGCCGTGGATCGGGTTGCCCGGGCGGCCCGCGCCGCCGGCTTCGAGGTGGTGGGCGAGGCCGAGAGCCGGCTCCCCGGCCCCAGGGGCAACCGCGAGGTCTTCCTGCACCTCCGGCGGGCTGATTGACGGGCCGAGCGGGGGGGTGGTAGGGTTTCGGGCACCTTGCGCCCCGAGGGCATGGGGCGGCTCGGGCGGGGGGCGTGTGATAGCTCGTAACACGTTGTCAGCGCTTGCATTTCTCCTCCTCGTCCCGCTCGCGTCCGGCTGTGCCGTGACGAGGACCACAGGAGCCGCGACGCCGCAGCTATCGGGGGAAGAGGCCCGGACGCCGGGGCAGGCCTCGCGGCCCGCCGACAGCGGCGCGCCGGCCGAGCCGGGCGTACGGCGCGCGGTGCTGCGGGCGCGCGCGGGCGGCTCGATCGACCCCGGCACCGAGGCCGCGCGGGCACAGTACTTCTTCCTCGTGGCCCAGCTTGCCCTCAAGCAGGCCGACCTCGTCACGGCCGGCGCCGCCATGGAGCGCGCCGTGGAGGCCGACCCCGAGTCGGTCACCCTGCGCGTGGGGCTTGCCCAGATCCTCATCCGGCGCGGCGACGTGGCGGGCGCGCGGACCCACGCCGAGGCGGCGCTCGCGCGCGACCCGGAGAACCTCGACGCCCTCGCCATCGTGGCCAACGTCAAGGCCGCCACGGGTGAGGCCGAGGAGGCGGTGAAGGCCTACCGCCGCATCCTCGCCCGGGACCCCGATCGGGAGGAGTCGGCCCTCTACCTCGGCACCCTCCTCGCCGAGCAGGGCCATCTCGCCGAAGCCGAGGAGGTCCTGGCCGCGCTCGTGGAGCGGCAGCCCGACTCGGTGCTCGGCCACCTCTACCTGGGCCGCGTCCGGGCCGAGCGGAAGAACTACGCCGGCGCCGCCGAGGCCTACCTGCAGACGCTGGCCTTGAGCCCCACGCTCGAGTCGGCGCGCCTCGACCTCGCGCAGGTCTACGAGGCGCTTCGAGAGCCGCTCAAGGCCGAGCAGGAGTACCGGGAGATCCTCGAGGCGAACCCGAACAACACGCGCGCGCGCCTGCGCCTCTCGCAGCTCTACATCCGGGAGAACCAGCTCGACGACGCGCTCGCCGAGCTGCGCTTCCTCGGCGACTCCTTCGACGCTCGCATCCGGATGGGCCTGATCCTGTTCGAGCAGCGGCGCCTCGACGACGCGGCCGCCGAGTTCTCGCTCGCCCTGGCGACGCGGGTGCCCGAGGGGCAGCCTGCGCCCGACTACGGCCGCGCGCACTACTACCTCGGCGTGGTCGAGGCCGAGCGCAACGCGGAGGCGGCGGCCGTGGCCCGGTTCCGGCAGGTCCCCCCGACCTCGGAGGCGTTCGCCGACAGCCGCGCGTACCTCGCCTACCTGCTCGACCGGCGAGGGGACGCCGCGGCGGCGGAGGCGGCCGCGCAGGAAGGTCTGGCCGTGCGCCCGGACCACGTGGAGCTCCGGACGCTCCTGGCCACCCTCTACGAGAAGCAGAGGCGCTACGCCGAGGCGGCACGCGTCCTCGAGGAGGCGCTCGTGAGCCTGCCGGACGACGAGCGGATCCTCTACGCGCTCGGCGTCGTCTACGAGAAGGCGGGCCAGCGCGAGCGCGGGATCGAGGCGATGCAGCGGATCATCGCCAGGAACCCGCGCCACGCCGACGCGCTGAACTTCGTGGGGTACACCTGGGCGGAGGCGGGCATCCGGCTCGACGAGGCCGAGGCCTACATCAAGCGCGCCCTCGCCGAGAAGCCGGATGACGGCTTCATCACCGACAGCCTCGGCTGGGTGTATTACCAGAAGGGCGAGTACGCCCGGGCGGTCGAGCTGCTCGAGCGCGCCGTGGCCCTCGTCCCCGACGACCCGGTGATCGTCGAGCACCTCGGCGACGCGTACGCGAAGGCCCAGATGTACGACAAGGCCGCGCAGGCCTACGAGCGTGCCCTCGCCCTCGACCCGGCGAAGAGCGAGGTGAAGGAGAAGCTCGCCCGGGTCAGGCGGGAGCCGAAGGGCCAGGGCCTGTGAGGCGCCCCGCGCCGGGCTCGCCGGCGCGGCGGTGGATCGCCGGGCTGCTCGCGGTCGTCGGCCTGGCGGCGAGCGGCTGCCGGCCGGCCCTGAAGTTGCCGGGCCCGGGAGGGATCGACGGGCCGCCGGCACTGGCGGCGAGCCTCGCGAGGCACGCGGCGCGGGTGACCGCCCTCAGGGGCGACGCCTGGGTGCGGGCCGAGCTTCGGGGCGAGGGCGGGTCGGCCAGGCAGGTCGTCGTCGTGCAGGCGCCCGATCGACTGCGGATCGAGACGATCGGCGTCTTCGGGCAGCCGGCACTGGTGTTCGCGTCGGGGCCCGAGGCCCAGGCGCTCTTCGTCGCGTCCGAGGGGCGCTTCTACCTCGGGCCGGGCGTGGTGCGGCGGCTGCCGTACCTGCCACGGGGCATCGGGCTCGAGGAGGTCGCCGCCCTGCTCCTCGGTCGGGTCCCGCGAGCGGTCCTCGCCGGCGCGGCGGCCGGCCGGCTCGAGGTGGAGCCGCGGGCGCGGCGATACGTGCTCGACGCGGTCGACCCGGACACGGGTCGCCCCTGGCGCGTCGTCGTCGACGCCGACGGCGGCTACCCGGTGTCGGTGGCGCTGCTGGGGCGCGACGGCGAGCCCGAGGTCCTGGCGACCTTCGAGGACTTCCGGCCGACGCCGGCCGGGCCGTTCCCGTACCGGATCGGCGTCGTCGAGCCGGGCCGGGCGCTCGAGGCCCGCGTCGAGTACGGAGAGATCGACCTCAACCCGACGCTCGCGGCCGACGCGTTTCGCCTGGCCGCGCCGCGCGGCGCGGTCACGGTCGAGGTCGAGTGACGGGCGGCCGTCCCCCGGCGGCGGGCCACCTCCCGGGGGTGGCCGCCGGGGTGGCCGCGTGACGCGTACACACGCCGGCGTCCGCGCCGTGCGGATTGGAAGGGGAGATTCATGCAGCCGGCTACGCTGCCCAAGCGCGCCGAACAGCGCGCGCACCTCAAGCGGGTCCCGCTCTTCGCCGACTTCGAGGAGAGCGAACTCGACGATCTGCTCTCCGTGATGAAGGAGAAGCGCTTCCTCCGGGACGCCACCATCCTCATCCAGCGAGACCCGGGGGAGAGCTGCTTCCTCATCGCGTCGGGCGAGGTGAAGGTCTCCCTCTTCGGCGAGGACGGCAAGGAGATCATCCTGGCCAAGCTCGGCGAGGGGGAGGTCTTCGGCGAGATGGCCCTGCTCTCCGGGTCACCCCGTTCGGCCACGGTCATCGCCATGCAGGACACGACGCTCCTGGTCCTGGAGCGGGAGGAGTTCCACAAGCTCCTCATGCGCCAGCCGAAGATCGCCATCAAGATCCTCGGCGTCATGGCCGACCGCCTGCGCAAGGCCGACGAGAAGATCGAGGCGCTCGTCCTCTTCGACGTCTCCCAGCGCGTGACGCAGTTCGTCCTGGAGATGGCGAGGAAGGAGGGGGTGCAGAGCCCCGAGGGGCTGGTCATCCGCCGCCGCCCCACGCACCGCGAGATCGCCAACATGACCGGCACGACACGCGAGACGGTGAGCCGCGTCCTGTCGGAACTCGCTCGCGGCGGGTACGTCTCGATGACCGGCAAGCGGCTCACGGTCCACGAGAAGCTGTACACGCAAGGGTCGCTTCTCTAGCCGTCGACCCGCGCGTTGCGCCGCCACGGCCGGCCGCTCGCCCACGCGGCGGCACTCGTCGTCGCCTGCCTGTGTCTCTGGACCGCGGAGGCCCGTGCGGCCGCGGTGCCGAACACGCGCGTCCAGCTCCCCCCGGCGATGCACTTCTTCACGGTGCCGCTCGAACCGGTGGCGGGCCGGCCGGCCGGCGCGTTCGGCGGCTCGCTCGAGGTCGCCTACTCGAGCCTCTTCCAGAGCGAGGTGGCCCAGGGCGGCCGCAACCGCTTCGAGGCGGACTTCGAGCTGCTGACGGTGACGCCGCGGCTCGCCTGGCGGCCGACCGATCGGCTCGAGCTCGGGCTGGCGATCCCGGTGCACAACGCCGGCTCGGGCTTCCTGGACCGCCCGATCCAGGAGTTCCACGACGCCTTCGACCTGCCCAACGGCGGCCGCGAACTCGTTCCCAACGACCAGTTCCGCTCGAGCCTGGTGATCGACGACCGGCTCGTCTACGAGGGCGAGCAGCGGCCCGGCCTCGGCGACCTGGCGGTCACGCAGGCGTGGCGGCTCGTGGGGGGGCCAGGCTCCCCCTTTCGGCTGGCGCTCAGGACCGGCGTCGAGCTGCCGACCGGGGATGCCGATCGCGGCTACGGTAGCGGCGAGATCGACCTCGGCGCGGCCCTCGCCATGACGGTGGAGGCGGGCGGCTTCGCCCTGCACGCCCAGGCGCTCTGGAGCCTGCCGGGGGACCTCGCAGGCGAGTCGCGGGTCGAGACCCACGCCGCCTACGGCTTCGGCGCCGCCCTCGAGGCGCCGATCGTGCGCGACCGGTTCCACCTCCTCGCCCAGGTCGACGCCCGCACCGGCTTCACGAGCGGCACCGGCCTCGAGGCGCTCGACGGCACGCTCCTGCAACTCTCGGGCGGCTTCGCCCTGCGGCTCGGCCGCGCCTGGCTCACGCTGGGGCTCGCCGAGGATGGCCGCACCGGCACGTCGCCCGACGTGACCTTCCTCGTCCGACTCTCGCCGGCCCTTGATTGACGCGCACTTGCGGCGTTCGCTACCCTTGCCCCCATGCTCACCCGACGCGACATGCTGCGGCTTCTCGGCGCGAGCGGGCTGGCCCTCGGCGGCGCGGGGTGCAGCAATGCGGGGGCCGGCGGGCGCGAGTCGACGCCGGTGGCCGACCTCTACCCGATCGACGGCCCCCGGGCGATCGGCGACGCGATGGTCAGCGGCTCGATCGGCGAGGCGTCGACCTTCATCTGGTTCCTCGGGGGGGAGTCGGCCTCGAGCGCCGCGTCCGCCGCCATCTCGAACAGCCTCCTCCGGTACAACGACCGGATCGAACTCGAGCGGGAGGTCGCCGAGAGCGTCGAGGTCACGCCCGACGGCGAGACGATCACGTTCCGGATGCGCCGCGACGTCCGGTGGACCGACGGCCATCCGTGCACGGCCGACGACGTGCTCTTCACGTACGAGGCGCTCGTCGACCCGGCGACGCCGACGCCGTACTCGGGTGATTACCTCCTCGTCCGGAAGGCCGAGGTGCTCGACCCGTACACCTTCCGGGTGCACTACGACAAGCCGTTCGCCCCGGCCCTCGAGTCGTGGGCGTTCTGCCGGTTCATCCCGGCGCACCTCCTCCGGGGGAAGGACCTCCCCAGGGACCCGTACAACCGGAACCCGGTCGGGACGGGCCCGTACATGCTCAGGCGACCCGAGGACTGGGTTCCGGGCCAGCAGATGACGCTCTGGCGCAACCCCGACTACTGGGAGGGGACCGTCTGGATCGAGCGGCAGGTCACGCGGATCATCCCCGACCTGAACACCCAGTTCCTCGAGCTGAAGACCGGCGGCATCGACGCCATGGGGCTCACGCCGCCCCAGTTCCGGTTCCAGACCGGGACCCGGGAGTTCGTGTCGCACTTCGAGAAGTACCGGTATCTTTCGAGCGGCTACACCTTCCTCGGCTTCAACCTGCGCGACCCCCGCTTCCAGGACAGGCGGGTGCGCCAGGCGTTCGCCTACGCGATCGACAAGGACGAGATCATCCGCGGGGTCTACCTCGGCTACGGGAAGCCGCTCTCGGCGCCCACCCGGCCGGACCACTGGACCTACAACCCCAACGTCCGGACGTACCCGTACGATCCGGCCAGGGCGCTCGAGCTCTTCGCCGAGGTCGGCTGGAAGCGGGACGCCAACGGGCGTCTCGTGAAGGACGGCAAGCCGTTCCGGTTCGAGATCATCACGAACCAGGGGAACCAGCAGCGGATCCGCACGGCGGAGATCATCCAGCGCCGCCTGGCCGAGATCGGCATCGAGGTGAGCGTCCGTCCCATCGAGTGGGCGGCGTTCATCAACGAGTTCGTCGACAAGGGGCGCTTCGAGGCCCTCATCCTCGGCTGGAACATGGCGCCCGACCCGGACCAGTTCATCATCTGGCACTCGAGCCAGACCGGCCCCAAGCAGTTCAACTTCGTCCACTTCAAGAACCCGGAGGTCGACCGGCTCCTCGAGGAGGGGCGCAGCACGTTCGATCGCGAGAAGCGCAAGGCCATCTACTGGAGGTTCCAGGAGGTGATGGCGGAGGAGCAGCCGTACGTGTTCCTCTGCGTGCCGGAGGCGCTCTTCGCGATCCACAAACGGTTCAAGGGGATCGTGCCGGCGCCGAGCGGGGTCGGCTACCTGTCGCATCTCCGCTGGTTCGTCCCCCCGCCGTACCAGAAATGGACCCGGACGGCGTGACGCGGGAGGCGCCGTGACGGCGTACCTCGTGCGTCGGGTCCTCCTCATGATCCCGACGCTCCTCTTCATCACGGTCGTCTCGTTCGTCGTGATGCGGCTCGCGCCGGGCGATCCGGTGCAGCTCCAGACCGAACTCAACCCCCGCGTGAGCGCGGAGGCGAGGGAGCGGCTCATCGCCTACCACGGCCTCGACAAGCCGATCCACGTCGCCTACTTCATCTGGCTCAGGAACGTCCTGACGCTCGACTTCGGCCGCTCCTCGGCGCCCGACGGCCGGCCGGTCATCGAGAAGATCGCCGAGCGGCTGCCGATCACGCTGTTCATCAACGTCATCTCGTTCGTCCTCGTCCTCGGGCTCGCCGTTCCGATCGGGATCCTCTCGGCCACCCGACAGGGGTCGTGGCTCGACCGCCTGACGACGCTCTACGTCTTCGTCGGCTACGCGATGCCGAGCTTCTGGCTCGCGCTGCTCCTCATGATCCTCTTCGGCGTCCGTCTCGGCTGGCTCCCCATCTCGGGCCTCCACTCGCTCGACGCCTACCGGATGGGGCCGTTCGAGTACTGGCTCGACTTCGGCAAGCACCTCGTCCTGCCGGTCTTCATCGGCGTTTTCGGCGGCCTCGCCGGGCTCTCCCGCTACGCGCGGTCGAGCATGCTCGAGGTGATCCGGCAGGACTACGTGCGCGTGGCCCGGGCCAAGGGGCTCCCGGAGACGCGCGTCATCTACCGCCACGCGCTCCGCAACGCGCTCCTGCCGCTTCTCACGATCTTCGGCCTCTCGATCCCGGGCTTCATCGGCGGCAGCGTCATCATCGAGAGCATCTTCGCCATCCCGGGCCTGGGGCAGCTCTTCTACCAGAGCGTCCTCTCCCGCGACTACAACCTGGTGATGGCCAGCCTGGTGATCGGCGCGGTGCTGACGATGGTCGGCAACCTCCTCGCCGACCTGTCCTACGCGGTGGCCAACCCGCAGATCCGGCTCGGAGCGAAAGGTGGCGACTGAAACGCCCGCGGTCGGGGCCGCGCGAGGGGTCGAGGCGGCGCCCGCGAGCCTGCTCAAGGACTTCCTCCGCCGCCTGGCGAAGAACCGCCTCGCGGTCGCGAGCGCCGTCGTGATCCTCCTCGCGGCCGTCGCGGCGATCTTCGCGCCGGCGCTCGCCCCGTACGACCCGAACGCCCTCAACCTCGACGCGCAGCTCTCGCCGCCCTCGGCGGCCCACCCCCTCGGCACGGACGACCTCGGCCGCGACGTCCTCTCGCGGATGCTCTACGGGGCCCGCATCTCGCTCTCGGTCGGCTTCGTGGCGGTCGGCATCGCGATTGCGATCGGCATCGTGCTCGGGGGGCTCGCCGGCTACTACGGCGGCAGGGTCGATCAGGTCATCATGTGGCTCGTCGACGTGATGCTCGTCTTCCCGTCGATCTTCCTCATTCTCGCCGTCATCGCCTTCGTGGGGCCGGGGCTCTTCAAGATCATGGCCATCATCGGCCTCACGGGCTGGATGGGGACGACGAGGCTCGTGCGGGCCGAGTTCCTGGCCCTGCGCGAGCGGGAGTTCGTCGCCGCCGTGCGGGCGCAGGGGGCGCGAGACGCCCGGATCATCTTCCGTCACATCCTGCCGAACGCGGTGGCGCCGGTGCTGGTCTCGGCGACCTTCGGCGTGGCCGGCGCGATCCTGACCGAGAGCGCGCTTTCCTTCCTCGGCCTCGGCGTGCCGCCGCCGAACGCTACCTGGGGGTCGCTCCTGTCGGACGGCAAGGCCATGATCGAGGTCGCCTGGTGGCTCACGGTCTTCCCGGGGCTGGCGATCTTCGTCGTCTCGCTCGCCTACAACCTCCTCGGCGAGGGGATTCGCGACGCCCTCGACCCGCGGCTTCGGGTCTAGCCGGACGATGCGCGAGGAGACCCGGGTCCGGTCGGGCACGCCGGAGACGCCGCCGGCTCGGCCTGCCCACGGCGCGTCGCCCGGCTCGCGCCACTTCTACGGCGAGATCCTCTTCGCCTTCGCCCTGGTCCTCGGCTCGATCTTCGTCTACCAGACGATGTTCCTCCTCAAGCCGTTCGTGCTGGCGCTCCTGATCGGGCTCGCCCTCGAGCCGCCGGTCTCGAGGCTGGCGCGGCTCGGGCTGAACCGGTACCTGGCCGCCGTGCTCGTCGTCATCGCCGCGACGGCCGCCGTGGGGCTCCTCGTCGCCCTCGTCGCGCCGATCGTGGCCGAGCAGGTGGTCCTCCTCGCGGCGCAGGGGCCGGGGCTCATGCGGCAGGCCATCGCGTCGCTCGACCGGCTCGCGGAGCGGTTCCCGGCGGTCGGCGAGCGGCTCTCCTGGCAGGCGGCGCTCGAGCCGCTCCTCGCCCGGGTGGGGGACCTCTTCCCCCTCCTCGCGCAGCTCTTCGGGACCGTGACGAAGCTCGGGCTCGACACGATCCTGATCCTCTTCCTCCTCGTCTTCGGCCTCGGCGAGCCGGAGCCGATCGGCCACCTCATCCGGCGCGCCGTGCCGGGCCGGTTCGGCGACGAGTGGAACCGGGTGCTCGAGCGGATCGTCCCGCAGCTGCGCGCCTGGGTCGTGGGGCTCGCCATCGCCATCGTGGCGGTCGGCGTGATGACGCTGGTGGGGCTCCTCCTGGTCGGCGTGCCGTACGCGTTCGCCTTCGCGACGATCGCCGGCGTCCTCACCATCGTGCCGTTCGTGGGGCCGCTCGTCTCCGGCGTGCTGCCGGTGCTGGTCACGATCGGCCAGGACCCAGCCAAGGCCGTGGCCGTGGTCGTCGTCTTCGTCGTCGTCCAGCAGATCGAGAGCAACCTCCTCACGCCGTACGTGATGGCGCGGACGGTCGACCTGCACCCGATCCTGATCGCCTTCCTGGCGCTCGTCCTGACCTACTACCTGGGGCTCTTCGGCACCTTCGTCGCCACGCCCACGGCGGCGTTCCTCGTGACCCTCTACCGCGAGGTCTACCTGCCGAGGGCGCACCCGGGCGAGAGCGCCTGAGAGGGGGTCAGCGCCAGGCCGCCACGGCCACGAGGATCGTCATCGCCACGGCGGCCGCCCCCTTGATGGCCATGCCCCAGGCGCGGCCGACGAGGGCGCCCCAGCCGACCCGGCGCGCCCGGTCCCAGTCGCCCTCGATCGACGCCTCGGCGAGGAACGCACCGGCGAAGGCCCCGAGGAGGGCGCCGGGGATGGCCCCCAGACCGAACCCGACGCCGGCGCCGAGCAGCCCCCCCACGAAGGCCCCCGCGATGGCGAGCCAGGCCGCGCGGCGTGAGCCGCCGGCGCGCCGCGCCCCGACGGCGCCCGTGAGCCACTCGGCCGCCTCGGCGGCGGCGGCGATGGCGACGAGCGTCCAGAGGAGCGGCCAGCCGACCGTGGCGAACCCGGTGGCCCAGGCGTAGACGCCCGCGGCCAGGAGGATGATGAGGGTGCCCGGCAGCGCGATCGGCGTCACGAGGACGCCGGCGAGACAGGCGGCGACGAGGAGGAGGTAGGCGGCCGTGGCGTCCATGGGGGCATTCTACGACCCCGGCCGCCGTCAGCCCTCCGTGAGGACGGTCGGAGGCGTCCCGGGCCTGAGGAGCTGGACGACGAGGTGCTCGATGCGCGAGGCGAGCTGGTCCGGCGACGCCGCGACCCCCTTGTTGAGGTAGCCGGCCGGGCCGAGCGCCTTGAGGAACGCCTGGATGGCCGGATCGATCTTGCGGGCCGTGACGAAGAGGATCGGGGCCGGGAGCCCGACGTCGAAGGCGCGCTCGACGGCGCGCAGGGCGGCGGCCGCGCTGAAGCCCTCGAGGCCCGGCATGCTCACGTCGAGGATGACCAGGGAGGCCGGCGTCCCCTCCCGGAGCCAGCGCGTGGCGGTCTCGAGGAAGGCGGCGCCGTCGCTGGCCGTCTTGACGGAGGTGGCGAGCTTCCTGGCGAGGAGCATGTCGGTGAGGAGCGTGCAGATCGCCGGCGAGTCGTCGGCCACCAGCACCCGTTCGGCCCGGCCGATCTCGGGCGGCGCCTCGGCCTCGATCCCGAGGCCGCAGAAGACGCAGCAGGTCTCGGTCCGGTTGCTGCGGGTGACCGTGTAGGTCTCGACCTGCTCGCCGCAGGAGGGACAGAAACGCCGTTCGCCCATGCGCGGAAGATATGCCGGCCGGCTCCCGGGGTCAAGCTCCGTGCGGCTTGCCGGGGGCTCCCCCCGTCTGCTTTACTAGCCGGCCATGACCGCCATCCCGGGAGGTCGCATCGACCTCGAGGTGTACGCGCTTCCGAGCCACCTGCTGATCCCCGGCGCCGCCCGGCCGCCCGAACTGGCGCCGGTCGTCATCGTCCTCGACGTCGTCCGTGCCACCTCGGCCATGGTGGGCCTCTTCGAGCGCGGGGCCACGCGCATTCACGTCGCCCGCGACCTCGCCTCGGGGCGCCTCCTGGCCGACCGCGAGCCGGGCCGGTACGTGGACTTCGGGGAGGACGTGTTCGGCCGCCGGGCGCCCGGGTTCACCTGGGCGACCTCGCCGACGGAGCACGCGGCCGCGCAGGTGGCCGGCCGCGAGGTCGTCTTCTGCACGGTGAACGGCACCGGCTGCATCCACGCCGCGGTGGCCGCCGGGGCGCGGGCGGTCCTCCTGGGCGCCTTCCGCAACGCACGGGCCGTTGCGGAGCGCGCGGCCGACCTGGCGATCGCGCACGACGCGCCGGTCGTCGTGGTCGGCTCCGGGCGCTTCGGCAACCGGAGCGCGGCGCTCGAGGACGTCTACTGCGGCGGCTACATCGGCCGCCTCGTCATCGAGCGGCTCGCCGCGGCGGGCCGGAAACTCAGGATCGGCGACTCGCAGCGGATCGCCGAGGCGCTGCTCCAGGTCTACCCGTCGCGCCTCACGGCGCTGCGCGAGTCGGGAAGCGGGCGGGGGCTCATCGCCAACGGCGCGCCCGAGGCCGACTTCGAGTTCTGCGCGGCGCTCGACACGACGGACATCGTCCCCGAGGTGTGGACCGGCGGACCGCTGCCCACGTACCCGGTCGACCTCGTCCAGGTGGCAGGGGCAGGCGACCGCGAGCCGGGTGCGATCGAGGTGTCCGCCGCGGGCGAGCGGCAGTGACGCAGCCAGGAGGAGGAGGGCCGATGCCCAGTGCACGGGAGCGCCTCGCCGAACTGGCGGCGCAGGCGGAGCAGGGGGGTGGGGAGGAGCGGATCGCGCGACAGCACGCGGCCGGCAAGCTGACGGCCCGCGAGCGGATCCACCGTCTCCTCGACGAGGGCTCCTTCGTCGAGCTCGACCGCTTCGTCCGCCACCGCACGACCGACTTCGGCATGGACGCCCAGCGCCCGCTCGGCGACGGCGTCGTTACCGGTCACGGCACCATCGGGGGCCGGACGGTCTTCGTCTTCGCGCAGGACTTCACGGTCTTCGGCGGCTCGCTCTCCATGGCGCACGCCGAGAAGATCTGCAAGGTCATGGACCTGGCGATGAAGGTGGGGGCGCCGATCATCGGCCTCAACGACTCGGGCGGCGCCCGCATCCAGGAGGGGGTCGTCTCGCTCGCGGGCTACGCGGACATCTTCCTGCGCAACACCCTCGCCTCGGGCGTCGTCCCGCAGATCTCCGCCATCATGGGGCCCTGTGCCGGCGGCGCCGTCTACTCGCCCGCCATCACCGACTTCATCGTGATGGTGAAGGGGACCTCGTACATGTTCGTGACGGGGCCCGAGGTCATCAAGACGGTGACGCACGAGACGGTCACGATGGAGCGGCTCGGGGGGGCCGACACGCACAACGAGGTCTCGGGCGTGGCGCACTTCGCGGCCGAGGACGACGACGACTGCCTCGCCCTCATCCGCCAGCTCCTCTCTTACCTCCCCTCGAACAACATGGAGGACCCGCCGTTCGTGCCGACGAGCGACGACCCCGGCCGGCGCGATCCGCGTCTCGCCACGCTCGTCCCCGAGAACCCGAACAAGCCCTACGACATCAAGACGCTGATCGAACTCGTGGTCGACGAGGGGAGCTTCTTCGAGGTGCACGAGCGCTTCGCGCCGAACCTGGTCGTCGGCTTCGCGCGGCTCGGCGGCCGGTCGGTCGGCATCGTGGCGAACCAGCCGGCGGTGCTCGCCGGCTGCCTCGACATCAACGCCTCCGTCAAGGGCGCGCGCTTCGTGCGGTTCTGCGACGCGTTCAACATCCCGCTCGTCACGTTCGAGGACGTGCCCGGCTTCCTGCCCGGCACCGCGCAGGAGTTCGGCGGGATCATCAAGCACGGCGCCAAGCTCCTCTACGCGTTCGCCGAGGCGACCGTCCCGAAGATCACCGTCATCACGCGCAAGGCCTACGGCGGCGCCTACGACGTCATGTCGTCGAAGCACATCCGTGGCGACCTCAACTTCGCGTATCCGACCGCCGAGATCGCCGTGATGGGCCCCGAGGGGGCGGTGAACATCATCCACCGGCAACGGCTCAAGGAGGCCGCCGACCCGGAGGCCGAGCGCGCCCGCCTGGTGGCCGAGTACCGGGAGGCGTTCGCGAACCCCTACAAGGCGGCCGAGCTGGGCTACGTGGACGACGTGATCCTGCCGGAGGACACCCGGCCGATCCTCATCCGCTCGCTCGCCCTCCTCGCGAACAAGCGCGACACGAACCCGCCCAAGAAGCACGGGAACATTCCGTTGTAGTCAGGAGGGGGACTCCGCGGCGTCTTTCATCGACGCTCCGCCCCCCTCCTGACAACCTCCCCGGTACGTCACTCGCTCCGGCCGGAGCAAGTCCGGCCTCCGCTCCAGACGCACCGCCGGTGTCTCCGTCCCCGGCGCTCCGCCCCCCTCCTGGCAACTCGCCAGTGACAACAGCAAGTCGCGCCGCGGAGGCGGCGCAGCCTCCCCGGGGCGTCACGCGCTGCCGGTCGATTGCCGAGTCACCGAATCTCGAACGGCGAACGGCGCCGGCTTCGGGCGCGCGCCGTGCCCCGTCCCGAATCAATGAGGCCGGGTCTATCCGTTCTCCCTACCCTCCGTACGAAGCGGAAAATGGAAAGGCCTGACCCCGTGGAAAATGGAAAGGCCTGACCCCACCGGAGGTCGCGGCGGCGACCTCCGGTGGGCCGAGCGTCGCTTACTCGCTCGTGACGACGAACTCGGCGCGGCGGTTCTTCGCCCAGGCCTCCTCGCCGTGGCCGGGATCGACGGGCCGCTCCTCGCCGTAGGAGATGGTGGAGAGGCGGCTCCCCGAGATGCCGAGGCTCTCGAGGTAGCGCTTGGCGCTCTCGGCACGGCGCTCGCCGAGGGCGAGGTTGTACTGGACGGAGCCGCGCTCGTCGGCGTGCCCCTCGATCTGCACCCGGACGTTGGGGTTGCGGCGCAGCCACTCCGCGTTGGCCTCGAGCGTGGCGCGCGCGTCGGGGCGCAGGTCGGACTTGTCGAAGTCGAAGTACACGGTCTCGAGCCGCGTCCGGCGCTCCGTCTCGACGGCCGCCGGAGCCGGGGCCGCGGGCGCGGGAGCCTCGGCCACGGGCGCGGGCGTCGGCTCGGGCGCCTGCACCGGGGCCGGCGCCACCGGGGTGGACGGCACCGGGGCCGGTGTGGGGGCGCTCACCACCGGGGCGGGCGTCGCCTCGGGGGCCGGGGTGGCGGCCGCAGTGGGAGTCGGGGCGAGTTCGGGCGACGTCGTGGTCTGGGTGCGGCGGGCGCACCCCGTGACGGCAAGCAGGGCGACCAGCACGACGGCGCCCGATGCAGGCAGTCGACCGTTGAAGCGGATCACGATTGAACCCTCCCTTCCGGCTCGGCCCATGCGGCACGGGTGAAGACCGGAGCCGGCCATTGGCATCCCGACGAAACGGCCAGTTATAGCCCAACGCCCCCGTCGATTGCAACGCAGAAGGCATCGTGCTAACTACCTGACCATGCGGACGTTCCGGCGGATTCTCGTGGCCAACCGGGGAGAGATCGCGGTGCGGATCATCCGGGCGTGCCGCGACCTCGGCCTCGAGGCGGTGGCGGTCTTCTCGGACGCCGACCGCGACGCCCTGCACGTTCGCCTGGCCGACCGCGCCTACCGTGTCGGTCCGGCGCCGGCCGCCGAATCCTACCTCCGCATCGACACCCTCGTCGCCACGGCGCGCGAGGCGGGGTGCGACGCGGTCCACCCGGGTTACGGCTTCCTCGCCGAGAACGCCGACTTCGCCGAGGCGGTGACCGCCGCGGGGCTCGTGTTCATCGGCCCGAGCGCCGAGTCGATCCGGCTCATGGGGGACAAGACCGCGGCGCGGCGGGCGATGGCCGCGGCCGGCGTGCCGACGGTCCCCGGTACGGAGGCGCCGGTTGCCGACGACGCCGAGGCCGAGGCGGCCGCACGCCGCATCGGCTTTCCCCTGATGATCAAGGCGGCCGCCGGCGGCGGCGGCAAGGGCATGCGTCTGGTCGAGCGGCCCGAGGCGTTCGCCTCGGCCCTGCGCGCCGCGCGGAGCGAGGCCACCTCGGCCTTCGGCGACGGCCGGGTCTATCTCGAGCGCTTCATCGAGCGGCCGCGCCACGTCGAGATCCAGGTGATGGGGGACGGCCGGGGCGGCGCCGTGCACCTCTTCGAGCGCGAGTGCTCGATCCAGCGGCGTCACCAGAAGGTCATCGAGGAGTCTCCCTCGCCGGCGCTCACCCCCGCGCAGCGCGAGGCGATGGGCGAGGTCGCCGTCAGGGCGGTCGCGTCGCTGAAGTACGCCGGCGCGGGCACGCTCGAGTTCCTGCTCGACCAGGAGGGGCGGTTCTACTTCCTCGAGATGAACACGCGCCTCCAGGTGGAGCACCCGGTCACCGAGTGGGTCACCGGGGTCGACCTCGTGCGCGCGCAGATCGAGGTGGCCGCCGGCGGAGGCCTGCCGTGGCGGCAGGCCGACCTCGCCCAGCGCGGCTGGTCCATCGAGTGCCGCGTCTACGCCGAGGACCCGGCGCAGGGCTTCATGCCGTCTCCCGGCCGCATCACGGCGCTGCGCGCGCCGGCGGGGCCGGGGGTCCGCGACGACTCGGGCGTGTACGAAGGGTTCACCGTGCCGATCCACTACGACCCGCTGATCTCGAAGGTCTCGACCTGGGGTCCCACCCGCGACATCGCCATCGACCGGATGCGCCGGGCGCTGCGCGAGTACGTGATCGGCGGCATCACGACGAACATCCCGTTCCACCTCGCGGTGCTCGACGAGCCGGAGTTCCGCGCGGGCCGGGTCGACACCGGGTACATCGCGCGGGTCTTCGGCGACCGGCCGGCGCCGCGGCCGGGGCCGGACGCCGACCTCGCGGCGGCGCTCGCCGCGGCGGCCGCCGCCCTCGACGGGGCTCGCAACGGTCAGGCCTCGTGCGCGTCGGCGGCAGCGTCCGGCGGGCGACCCTCTCCCTGGCGGCTCGCCCTGCGCCAGGCGCGGCCCTCGGCCTGACGTCATGGCCTTCGTCGTGCGCTTCGGAGGGCGGGCCCTCCGCCTCGACGCCACGGTCCGCGCCGACGGGCAGGCGACCGTGCGGCTCACCGAGGGGGAGACGAGGCAGGCGCTCGCCTTCGAGGTGGTGCGCCAGGGCGGTCTCCTCGCCGCTCGCCTGCCGGACGGCCGGTCGGTCGAGGCGTTCGTCGACCGCCGTGAGGGGCGCGTCACGGTGTGGCTCGACGGCGCCGTCTACGATATGGAGCTGGTCGACGAGCGGTGGGGCGCGCGTCGTCGCGGCGGAGCGGCGTCCTCCGAAGGCCCGCAGACGGTGAGGGCGCCGATGCCGGGCAAGGTCGTCAAGCTCCTCGTCGCGGTCGGCGACCGCGTCGAGGCTGGCCAGGGCGTGGTGGTGGTCGAGGCGATGAAGATGGAGAACGAGCTGCGCGCGGGGAGCGCCGGCGTCGTGAAGGCGCTGCCGGCCGCGGAGGGGAGCGCGGTCGAGGCGGGCGCCGTGCTGGTGGTCCTGGAATGACGGTTCGAGACGCGCGCACCTCCTCGGGCGCCCCGCTGCCGGTCGTCTTCGGGCCGGACGACGCCGCCGGCGACCCGGCCCGCATCGGCGCGCCGGGCGAGTACCCGTTCACCCGCGGCATCCACCCGACGATGTATCGCGGCCGGCTCTGGACCATGCGCCAGTACGCCGGCTTCGGCACGGCGGTCGAGACGAATCGGCGCTTCCGGTACCTGCTCGACCACGGCCAGACCGGTCTGTCGGTAGCCTTCGACCTGCCGACCCAGATGGGCCTCGACTCCGACGACCCGCGCGCCCGGGGGGAGGTCGGCCGCACCGGCGTCGCGATCAGCACCATCGCCGACATGGAGACGCTGCTCGACGGCCTGCCGCTCGACCGGGTCTCCACGTCGATGACGATCAACGCGACCGCGGCGACCCTCCTCGCCCTCTACGTGGCCGCCGCCGAGCGGCGCGGCTTTCCGCGGTCGAGCCTGTCGGGGACGGTCCAGAACGACATCCTCAAGGAGTACGTCGCGCGGGGGACCTACATCTACCCGCCCGGTCCCTCCATGCGCCTGGTCGTCGACTGCTTCGACTTCTGCCGGCGCGAGGTGCCGCGCTGGAACCCGATCTCGATCAGCGGCTACCACATCCGGGAGGCCGGGGCCACGGCGGCGCAGGAGATCGCCTTCACGCTGGCCAACGGGCTCGCCTACGTGGAGGCCGCGCGCCGGGCCGGTCTCGACGTGGACGCCTTCGCCGGGCGCCTCTCGTTCTTCTTCAACGTCCACAACCTGTTCCTCGAGGAGGTGGCGAAGTTCCGCGCGGCGAGGCGACTGTGGGCGCGCCTGATGCGCGAGCGGGTGGGGGCGAAGGACCCGCGGAGCTGGATGCTCCGCTTCCACTGCCAGACCGCCGGCAGCACCCTCACGGCGCAGCAACCCGACACGAACGTGGTCCGCGTCACGCTCCAGGCGCTGGCCGCGGTCCTGGGCGGCGCGCAGTCGCTCCACACCAACGGCAAGGACGAGGCGCTCGCCCTCCCCACGGCGGAGTCGGCCAGGCTCGCCCTGCGGACGCAGCAGGTCATCGCCTACGAGAGCGGCGTGGCCGACGTCGCCGATCCCCTGGGCGGCTCCTACACCATCGAGGCGCTGACCGACCGCCTCGAGGCGGAGGCGCAGGCCTATCTCGACGCGATCGACGCGCGCGGCGGCGCCGTCGCCGCCATCGAGCAGGGGTACATCCAGCGCGAGATCCAGGAGAGCGCCTACCGCGACCAGCAGGCGGTCGAGTCGGGGACGCGGGTCGTGGTCGGCGTCAACCGCTTCACCACCGACGACACGCCGCCGGCCGACATCCACCGCCACGACCCCGCCCTCGAGGCGGCCCGCGTGCGCGACCTCGCGGCCTTCAAGGCCGCCCGCGACGCGCGGGCGGTCGAGCGCGCCCTCGGGCGGCTCGAGGAGGCCGCCCGCGGCGACGCGAACCTGGTCGCGGCCATCCTCGACGCCGTCGTCGCCCGCGCGACGCTCGGCGAGGTGGCCGGTCGCCTCCGGAAGGTCTTCGGCGAGCACCGAGAGATCGTCGTCCTGTGACGTTCACCCTTCGTCTCCTTGCGGCGGTGATCGCCCTCGTCGGCGTTGCGGCCGGCGCCGCGCGCGCCGAGGTGCCTGCCGCCTCGGCCCCCATCGTCGAGGAGTTCGCCGGCGAGCGGTTCGACTACGACGTCTCGTTCCTCTTCTTCGGGCGCGCGGCCGTCGGTCGCATCTCGCTTGCGCCCGAGACCGAGCCCGGTCCCGACGGCCTGGGCGGCCCCGGTTCGGGGCGCTACGTCGCCACGCTCTCGGCCGAGACGAAGGGCTTCGTCGGCTTCTTCAAGAAGGTCCGCCACGTCTACACGTCGACGCTCGTGCCGTGCGAGGGGGGGACGCGCTGGTGCTCGCGGATCTTCGTGAAGGACCTCGAGGACCGCAGCGGCCGCGAGGTGACGACGACCTTCCTCAACGAGGCGCGCGGCGTCATGACCTGGACCATCCGGCGCGACGGGGTCGTGACGGAGATCGGGCGCGAGCCGATCCCCGAGGGGGTCCGGTACGACGACATGCTGGCCGCCCTCTTC
>DATCKS010000230.1:0-4165 GCA_036562265.1 Thermodesulfobacteriota bacterium
AGGGGGCTTCCCGCGGCCTCGAGCACCGCCTCGCTCACGAAGTTCTCCGAGGCGATGAGCTCGAGGTGATCGCCCTGCCGCACCGTCTCGCGGCGGATGATGTCGGCGATCTCGGGATCGACCTCTCGAAGCGGAGCGCCCTCCCAGCCGGTGCGCATCACACCCGCCGGAATGCGAGGGTCGAGTTCGTCCCGCCGAACCCGAAGCCGTTGGAGAGCGCCACGTCGACCTTCACCGACCTCGCCTCGTTCGGCACGTAGTCGAGGTCGCACTCGGGATCGGGCTTCTCGAGGTTGATCGTCGGCGGCACGACGTTGTGGTGGATCGCCAGCACCGTGAAGACCGCCTCGACCCCGCCGGCGCCGCCGAGCAGGTGCCCGGTCATCGACTTCGTGGCCGAGATGGGGATCTTCTTCGCGTGGTCGCCGAACGCGCGCTTGAAGGCGAGCGTCTCGGCCACGTCGCCGGCCGGCGTCGAGGTGGCGTGGGCGTTGATGTGGTCCACCTCGTCCGGGTTGATCTGCGCCATCCGGAGCGCCATGAGCATGGCGCGGGCCGGCCCCTCGCCGCCGGGCGACGGGTTGGTGAGGTGGTGCGCGTCGGCCGAGGCGCCGTAGCCGGCGAGTTCCGCGTAGATGCGCGCCCCCCGCTTGCGGGCGTGCTCGTACTCCTCGAGGACCAGGATGCCCGCCCCCTCGCCGCAGACGAAGCCGTCCCGATCGGCGTCGAAGGGGCGCGACGCCTTCTCCGGGGCGTCGTTGCGCGTCGAGAGCGCCTTCATGGCGGCGAAGCCGCCGATGCAGAGCGGCGAGATCGTGGCCTCGGTGCCGCCGGCGATCATCACGTCCGCCGCGCCGCGCCGGATCCACTCCGCCGCGTCGCCGATCGAGTGGTTGCCGGTGGCGCAGGCGGAGACGGAGGCCACGTTCGGCCCCTTGGCGCCGAAGCGCATGGAGATCTGGCCGGGAGCGAGGTTCGAGATGACCTGCACGATGAAGTACGGCGAGATGCGGCCGGGTCCCCGCTGCAAGAGCGTCTCGTGCGTCTTCTCGATGCCGGGCAGCCCGCCAAGCCCGGCGCCGACGACGACGCCGACCCGCTCCGCGTTGGACTCGTCGATCGTGAGCCCCGAGTCGTCCACGGCCATCTGGGCGGCCGCGATGGCGTACTGGATGAAGGTGTCCATCTTCCGGGCTTCCTTCTTGTCCAGGTACGCGTCCGGATCGAAGTCCTTCACCTCGCCCGCGAACCTCACGTCGAAGCCCGAGGCGTCGAACTTCGTGATGGGACCGATGCCCGACCGGCCGGCGACGAGCGCGTCCCAGGTCTTCTTCACCCCCGTGCCGAGCGGCGTGACGAGGCCGAGACCGGTGACGACGACGCGACGTCCGGGTGCGGACCCATGGCGTTCCCGAGACATACGGGGCTCCCGGCGCGAGAGCGGCTCGCGCCTAGCTGTTCTCCTGAATGTAGTTGATGGCGTCCTGGACGGTGTGGATCTTCTCCGCGTCCTCGTCCGGGATCTCGATGTCGAACTCCTCCTCGAGCGCCATCACCAACTCGACCGTGTCGAGCGAGTCGGCTCCGAGGTCGTCGATGAACGACGCCTCGGGGACGACCTCGTCCTCGCTCACGCCGAGCTGTTCGACGATGATCTCCTTGACCCGCTTCTCGACGGATGCCGACGCCATGACCTGACTGTCCTCCTTCGCGTAACCCGCCGTGCCGGCGGCGCCTACATGTAGAGGCCGCCGTTGACGTGTATGACCTGACCCGTAACGTACGCCGCGTCGGGCCCGGCGAGGAAGGCCACGACCCCCGCGACCTCCTCCGGCTGCCCGAAGCGACCGAGCGGCACCTGATGGAGCAGCTCGTCCTTCACCTTGTCCGCCAGCACCCGCGTCATGTCGGTCTCGATGAACCCGGGCGCGACCGCGTTGACGAGGATGCCGCGGCCGGCGTACTCGCGGGCGAGAGCCTTGGTGAGACCGATCAAGCCCGCCTTGGAGGCCACGTAGTTCGCCTGACCCGAATTGCCCATCGCGGCCACCACCGAGCTGACGTTGATGATCCGACCGCCGGTCTTCAGCATGGCCTTGATCGCCGCCTTCGCGCAGGCGAAGGCCCCCTTGAGATTCGCATCGAGGACGGCGTCCCAGTCGGCCTCGCTCATCCTGAGCGCGAGGCCGTCCTTCGTGAGACCGGCGTTGTTGACGAGGACGTCGAGCCCCCCGAGCGCCGCCTGGGCCTCGGCGACGAGCCCCTCGGCCTGGGCGAAGACCGACAGGTCGGCTGCAAGGGGGTGCGCCTCGCCCCCCGCCGCCCGGATGGCCTCGCAGGTCCGCGCGGCCGCCTCCGTGGTGCGGGCGGCCACGGCGACGCGCGCGCCGTCCCGCGCGAGCCGCTCGGCCACCGCGCGGCCGATCCCGCGCGAGCCGCCGGTCACCAGCACCCGGAGCGACGTGAGCGGCGCCATCGTCAACGCCCCGCCACCGCGGCGAGCTCGTCGGGCGAGTCGAAGTGCCGCGTCTCGAGCCCCTTGTCGATTCGCTTGACGAGCCCCACGAGCACCTCCCCAGGCCCGACCTCGACGACCGTCGTCACCCCGGCCGCCCGCATCGCCCGCACGACGGCGTCCCAGCGCACCGGGCTCGAAACCTGCCGCACGAGCAGGTCCTTCACCGACGACTCGCCCGGGTACGGCGCCGCCTCCACGTTCGAGTACACCGGGACCTCGAGCGGCCGCACGCTGACACCCTCGAGCGCCCGGGCGAGCCCCTCGCCCGCCGGCCGCATGAGCGAGCAGTGGAATGGCGCCGAGACCGGTAGAGGAAGCACCCGCTTGGCGCCGCGGGCCTTGGCCGCTTCGCCGGCCCGCGCGACCGCGCCCGTGTGGCCCGCGATCACCACCTGCCCCGGCGCGTTGAAGTTCGCCGGCTCGACGACCTCCCCCTGCGCGGCCTCGCGGCAGGCGGCCTCGACCTCCGGTCCGTCGAGGCCGATCACGGCCGCCATCGCCCCCGTCCCGACCGGCACCGCCTCCTGCATGAGGCGACCCCGGGTGCGGACAAGGCGGACCGCGTCGGCGAACGGGAGGGCCCCCGCGGCGACGAGGGCGCTCCACTCGCCCAGGCTGTGGCCGGCGAGGGCGCCCGGCCGAAGCCCCGTCTCCGCGACGAGGACCCGGTACGCGGCGATGCTCACGGTCAGGATCGCGGGCTGCGTGTGCTCGGTCAGCCGCAGGCTCTCCTCCGGCCCTTCGAAGCAGAGGCGCGAGAGCGCGAAACCGAGGGCGTCGTCCGCCTCGGCGAAGGTGTCCCGGGCCGCCGCGAAGCGATCGGCGAGGGCTCGACCCATGCCGGCCTTCTGCGAGCCCTGTCCCGGGAACACGAACGCCAGCGCGGGGTTGGCGCGTTCGCGCGAGAGGCCTGGCGCGGTCATGGCCTGCTAACGTACACGACACGGGTCCCTTGTCAAGGAGCCAGGAGGGGGACTCCGCCGCGCCTCCCTCGCAGAGGCCGACCGCGCGTCACGCAGGCGTCCGGGGACCAAGGGACGTCCCCCGGCGCGGCGAACGGTCCGTTCCCCGTGCGGTCGGCGCCGCGGCGACCCGCCGGCCGCGTGCACGGGAACGCGCTGTTGCGGGAGCGGATCACCAACGGATGAGCCCGGCACCCCAGGTGAGCCCGCCGCCGAAGGCGACCATGAGGACGAGGTCGCCCGACTTCAGGCGGCCCTGGCGAACCGCGATGTCGAGCGCCATGGGGATGCACGCGGCGGACGTGTTGCCGTACTTCTCGATGGTGAGGACCACCTTCTCCATCGGGAGGCCGAGGCGCGAGACGACCGCCTCGATGATGCGCAGGTTGGCCTGGTGGGGCACCACGACGTCGATGTCGCCGGGGCGGACGCGGTTGGCCTCGAGGCACTCGAGCACGACCTCCTCCATCCGGCGCACGGCGATCTTGTAGGTCTCGTTCCCCCGCATCTTGATGTAGTGCGCGCGCCGGGCGACCGACTCGGCCGAGGCCGGCTCGCGCGACCCGCCGGCGGGGATCTGGATCAGCTCGCCCCCGGTGCCGTCCGCGTAGACGTGAGTCGAGAGCACCCCCCGGTCGCCCGCCCTCGGCACGAGGACCGACGCGCCGGCGGCATCGCCGAAGAT
>DATCKS010000231.1:0-10244 GCA_036562265.1 Thermodesulfobacteriota bacterium
GCGAGGGGAAGTCGACCACGACCATCGGCCTCGGCGACGGCCTGCGGGCGATCGGTTGCCGGGCGGCCATCGCCCTGCGCGAGCCGTCGCTCGGGCCGGTCTTCGGCGTGAAGGGTGGGGCCACCGGCGGCGGCCGGGCGATGGTCGAGCCGATGGACGAGATCAACCTCCACTTCACCGGCGACCTGCACGCGGTCACCACGGCGACCAACCTCCTCGCGGCGATGGTGGACAACGCGCTCCACCACGGCACGACGGCGCTCGACGCCAGGCGCGTGACCGTGCGGCGCGCGATGGACATGAACGAGCGGGTGCTCCGGCACATCGTCGTCGGCCTGGGCGGCCGGGGCAACGGCGTGCTGCGCGAGGCCGGCTTCGACATCACGGCGGCCTCGGAGGTGATGGCCATCCTCTGCCTCGCGCAGAGCTACGCGGACCTGAAGGCGCGTCTCGCCCGGATCGTCGTCGGCGAGGACGCCCAGGGACGGTTCGTCACGGCCGGCGACCTCAAGGCGGCCGGCGCCATGGCCGCCCTCCTGCGCGACGCCCTCAAGCCGAACCTGGTGCAGACCCGGGAGGGGACCCCCGCCTTCGTCCACGGCGGCCCGTTCGGTAACATCGCCCACGGCTGCAACAGCGTCCTCGCCACGCGGCTCGCGCTCAAGCTCGCCGACTACGTCGTCACCGAGGCCGGCTTCGCGAGCGACCTCGGCGCGGAGAAGTTCGTCGACATCAAGTGCCGCGTCGCGGGCCTGAGGCCCGCGGCGGCGGTCGTGGTTGCGACCGTGCGCGCCCTCAAGATGCACGGCGGCGTCACGCTGGCCGACCTGAAGACGACCAACGTGGCGGCGGTCGAGCGGGGGCTTGCCAACCTCGAGAAGCACGTGGAGAACGTCCGGGCGTTCGGGCTCACCCCGGTCGTGGCGCTGAACGACTTCGTTACCGACGCCGACGTCGAGCGGGAGGCGGTGATGCGCGGCGTGGAGGCGATGGGGGCCGTGGCGGTCCGGTCGGAGGTCTGGGCGCGGGGCGGTGCCGGCGGCGAGGCGCTCGCCCGCGCCGTGGTGGAGGCGGCCCGGGACGGCGGGCGGCGCTTCGCGCCGCTCTACCCGGACGACCTGCCGCTGGCCGCCAAGATCGAGACCGTGGCGCGAACCATGTACGGCGCCGACGGGGTCACGATCGAGCCGGCGGCCGCGAAGAAGCTTGCCCGGTACGAGGAGGCCGGCTACGGCCGGCTGCCGGTCTGCATCGCCAAGACGCAGAACTCGCTGTCGGACGACCCCACGAAGCGGGGGCGGCCGACCGGCTTCCGCATCACCGTGCGGGACGTCCGGCTCTCCGCCGGCGCCGGCTTCGTGGTGGCGCTGGCGGGGGACATCCTCACGATGCCGGGCCTCCCCGAGCGACCGGCCGCCGAGCAGGTGGACCTCGACGAGACGGGCCGCATCACCGGTCTGTTCTAGGCGACGTCCCCCCCGCGTCGTCCGACGGCGCGCCTCGGGCGAGCCAGGCGTCGAAGTCCGCCGACTCGGTGGCGAGGCGCCACTCGGTGAGGACGTCGCGGGCCATCGCCCGCCAGGCGCCTTCGCCGGTCGCCTCGGCCGTGCAGCGCTCGACGAGCCAGGCCTCGAGCGCCTCGGGGTCGGGGTCGGCGGCGACGACCTCCTCGAGCAGGGTCCGCTTGATGCGGAGCCCGATCGCGTCGGGCGTCGTGTCGCGCTTGCGGCTGCGGCGGCGTCCCTCGGCCGCGTCGAGGGCGGCGAGGAGCCTTCGGCAGACGGCCGCCGGCCGAAGCCGCTCGGCGGCACTCACGTCCGCGTCCCCGTCTCGTCCGCCCGCACGGAGAGCGGCGCCCACGCCGGCTTCGGCGGCCGCTCGAAGCCGCGCACGAGCGCCGCCACGTCCAGCTCCACGTTGGCCAGGTCCTCGACGACGACGGCGCGCGGGTCGAGCGGCGTGAGCGTCGGCAGCGCCTTGAGGAACCCGCGACACGACCGGCAGACGTCCACCTTCCTGCGGTCCATGGCCCCCTTGCGGTCGCCGGCCGGCTCGACGACCAGCGAGCCGAGGTGCTCGTGGTCGGTGGTCTCGCAGAACGGGCAGGCGAGCCAGGCCGCCGTCCAGTCGCCCCCGCAGCGACCGCAGCGCGGGTGGCGTTCGTTCTCGATGCCGCGTAGCTCGGCGAGGACCGGCCAGGCGCCGCAGATGGGGCAGGCGCCGCGCGTCCACCCGGCCGGGGCCGGCCCGAGCCGACGTCCCGCCGCCGCGAGGAGCGGCAGCGCCGCCAGGTGCGCGAACGCGGCCAGCGTCTCGGGGAGCACGGCGGCCGTCCGGGCCAGCCGCTCGATCGCGGCGTCGTCGAGGCGAGTCGCGGCCAGCACGAGCGCCGCGGGGTCGATGCGGGCCGCCGCGGCCACGACGGCGCCGTCGGCGAGGCCGCCGGCCGCCGCCGCGAGCCTGGCCGTCCACTCGTGCAGCACGGCCGGGTCGAGGGCGAGGCGCGCCCGGGCGAGCGCCGGCGGGCCGGCCGCGGGCGGGCCCGGCTCGACGGCCGCGTCCCAGGCCCGATCGCCCGCCTCCCGGAGCGCGGCCTCGTAGAGGCCGAGCATGGGGGCGAGGGACGGGTCGCGCCGGCCGAGCGTCTCGAGGCGGGCGGCAAGCTCCCGGTCGGTCACGGCGAGCCCGAGCGCGCCATGGTGGTCGACTCCCCTTGCTCGGCGCACTCGGCCGGCCCGCCGAGGCAGGGCGTGCCCTGATAGGGGCGGGAGCCCCCGTGCATCTGCACGACGGCGCCGGTGTTGCGAGGGTCGGCGCCGGCCCCGCCGCCGCGGCCCCGGCTCGCCTCGGGGCTGCTGCACCCCGTCGCGAGCGCGAGCAGGGCCAAGAGCAGGCCGACCCGGACCGCGGGACGCTCAGCCGCCATAGGGAATCCCTTCCGAGGAGAGGACCATCACGACTCGCAGGAGGAAGCCGCCGATCAGGACCAGCACGGCGGCGGTCACCGACACGGGCCGGAAGCGCCGCGGTCTCGCGTGCAGGGCGAGCGGTACGAGGATGCCGGCCAGCACGACCCCGACGACGAGGAGCACCCCCCACCACGACAGCCAGACGCGCGCCACGACGCCGAGGGAGAAGACGAGCGCGACGAGCGCGAGGAGTTCGAGGAGCATCATCCCCACGTCGAGCCGCTCGAGGCGGTGTACCGTCGCGTCCGGGACGGGCCGCATGGCGTGTCCCGCGAGGATCAGCGCGGCGGCGGCCGTCGAGGCGCCCGAGAGGAGGAAGAGCGCCCCCATGTACGACGTGTCGGCCCAGATCGGCCGGTTCGACACGGCGAGGAGCACGCCCGTATAGCCGGCGACCCAGAGTCCCAGGAGCCCGCTCAGGACGGCGAAGAGCGCGCCGGGGAAGCTGCGGAGCGCGTCGACGAGCCAGGGCCACCTGAGGTAGCCCTCGTCGACGAGGGCGCGCACGAAGCCGACGAACGTGAAGATCGTGAAGAGCCCCACGAGCCACGCGCCGAACGAGATCGGCGACCAGGACTTGAGCATCGGCCTCCAGGTCTGCGACTGGACGATCATGTGCCAGAAGCGCTCGGGCCGTCCGAGGTCGACGATGAGCAGGAGCGTGCTGATGACCATCGCCGGGAAGGCGATGTAGTACGCCACCCGGACGAGGGGGCGGTCGCCCGGGCGGCCGATCAGCTCGAGGATGGCCGCGATGAAGGCCGCGCCCCCGGCCAGCCCGCCGAGGAAGAAGTACCAGACGATGAGCCAGCCCCAGTGCGGCGGGGCGGTGAAGAACGTGCTGGGAATGGCCTCAGGCACGGGGAGCCTCCTCCGGCGTGCGCGCTTCCGGCTCGTCGCGGCCGAGCGTGAAGTAGCCAACGATGCCGGCCAGGAGGGCCGCGGCGGACGCGCCGATCGCGTTCGGCCCGAGGTTGCGCGACGGCAGTTGCGGGTTGGCCGGCAGGCCGTAGACCTCGGGGCGATCCACGAGGAGGAAGAAGGCGTTGAGCCCGCCGAGCATCCCGGGGTCCGCGCCGTAGAGGTACGCCCGCGACTCCCCTTCGGCGCGGAGCTTCCGTACCCGGTCCTGGGCCATCTGGCGGAGGTCGGCGATCGTCCCGAAGTTGATCGAGTCGGTCGGACAGGCCTTGGCGCAGGCCGGCTCGAGGCCGACCTTGAGCCGGTCGTAGCAGAGCGTGCACTTCTGCGCGGTGTTCGACACCGGGTTCATCCCGATCACGCCGAACGGGCAGGCCGGGATGCAGTCGCGGCAGCCGTTGCAGACGTCGGACTGGATGACGACCGTGTCGAACTCGGTCCGGATGATCGCGCCGGTCGGGCAGACCTCGAGACAGCCCGCCTGGACGCAGTGTTTGCAGACGTCCGAGTTCATGAGCCAGCGCGCCTGCGAGCGGTCCTCGTTGAACTGCTCGATGAACTGGACGTGCCGCCAGTGGATGCCGTCGAGCTGGCGGGTGTTGTCGTAGCTGTCGCCCGAGAGCGTGTTCTGGCCCCCGTTGGTCGCCGGGAGCTGGTTCCACTCCTTGCACGCGACCTCGCACGCCTTGCAGCCGATGCAAACCGTCGAGTCGGTGAAGAACCCCATCGGCTCGGCCATCAGAAGCCGCCTCCTTCGCCGGCGGTGCGCGCGCCGGCGTTCGCTCCGGCCGGGACGAGCCCGGCCTTCGTGCCTCCGGAGTTTCGCGTGGGACCCCGCGACCGGCGGCGCGCCGTGTTCATCCCGTCCTCACCCCGTCACGCTCGACGTTGCAGACGAAGGCCTTCCCCTCGTGGATCGACACGTTCGGGTCACCGACGAGGGCCGTGAGCTCGTTGGTGACGTCGCCGGTGACGACCCCCTGGAAGCCCCAGTGCCAGGGCATGCCGACCTGGTGGACCCGCTTGCCGTCGATCGTGAAGGGCCGCATGCGGCGCGTCACCAGCGCCTTCGCGCGGACCGAGGCGCGTGGGGACGTGATGCGCACCCAGTCGAGGTTGGCGATGCCCTTCTCGGCCGCGAGTTCGGGGCTCATCTCGATGAAGAGCTCCGGCTGCAGCTCGGCGAGCCACGGGTTCCACCGGCTCATGGCCCCTGAGAGGTGGTGCTCCGTGAGGCGGTAGGTCGTGATGACGATGGGGAAGTTCGGGTCGCCGACCTTCGCGATCTCGTTGTTGTCGGCGATCGCCCAGCGCTTGTAGACCGGGCTCGTCTGTTGCTTGTAGAGCGGGTTCTGCACCGGCGACTCGGCCGGCTCGTAGTGGGCCGGCAGCGGCCCGTCCACGAGCCCCGTCGGGGCGAAGATCCACCCCTTCCCGTCGGCCTTCATGATGAAGGGGTCCGTGCCCGAGTGGGCGTCGAGGCCGATGGCGCCGGGCTTGGCCTTCGCGTCGGGGGGCTTGGTGGTCTGGAAGTCCGGCACGTCGTAGCCGGTCCACCTCTGCCCGTCCCACCAGATGTACTTCTTGCGCTCGCTCCACGGCTGCCCATCGGGTCGCGCCGAGGCGCGGTTGTACATGACGCGCCGGTTGGCCGGCCAGGCGAACCCCCACTCGAGGTCGGGCCGTTCGGGCGTCCCCGGCGGCAGCGACTTGCGGCTCGCCGCCCGGTTCTGGCCCGGCGCCGGGAAGACGCCGCAGTAGATCCACGACGCGCAGGTGGTCGAGCCGTCGTCCTTCAGGTCGCCGAAGCTCTTGAGGTGGTTGCCGGTCGCCGTCTCGTAGCCGTTGATCTCCTTGAGGATCTTGTGGCCGTCCGGCTCGCCCTCGAGGTGTTCGCCCTGCGTGGCGGCGTCCATGTCGTAGTCCCACACGAGCGCCTTGAAGCCCTCGTCGCGCGGCGCGGTGCTCGAGGCGTACATCGCCTTCAGCCGCTTGCCGAGCTGGTACGTGAACCACGCGTCGGACCGGCAGTCACCGGGCGGGTCGGCGGCCTTCTCGTGCCACTGGATGAGGCGCTGGGTGTTGGTGAAGCTGCCCTCCGTCTCGGCGACCTGAGCCGAGGGGAAGAAGAACACCTCCGTCTTGATGTCCTCCGGCTTGACCTCTCCCTGCCGGACCTCGGGCGAGCGGTACCAGAACGCGGCCGTCTCGGTCTCGAAGTTGTCCTTCACGACGAGCCACTCGAGCTTGCCGAGGGCCCGGCGCTCGAGACGGGCGTTGAGCGACGTGGCGGGGTTCTGTCCGATCATGAACGCGCCGCGGACCTTGCCCTGGTCCATGAGGATGAACATGGGGAAGTGCGAGTGGTCGCCGCTGATCCGCGGGTGCCAGCCGTAGGCGAAGTCGTTCTTCGGCGTGGCCGCCTCGCCGTACATCGACTTGAGGTAGCTCACCATGAACTTCGGCTGGTTCGCCCAGTAGCTCGTGGGGAGCGTCTCGGTGAGGAGGTAGTCCTTGAGCGTGTCGTGCTTCTTGAGGACCGTCGGGTGCGACATGTAGCCGTGGATGCTGTGGTACAGCGTCGGCACGTCGGTCGAGCCCTGGATGGTCGCGTGCCCGCGCAGCGCCATCACGCCGCCGCCCGGCCGGCCCATGTTGCCGAGCAGGAGCTGCAGCAGCGCCGCGCAACTGATCGTCTGCGGGCCGTTCGTGTGCTGCGTCCAGGCGACCGCGTAGCAGAAGGAGGACGTGCGGTCGGGCCCGGAGTTGTCGAGGAGCGTCTCGGCCACCTTGACGAACGTCTCCCTGGGGCAACCGGTCACGCGCTCGACCATCTCGGGCGTGTAGCGGGCGAAGTGTCGCTTCAGGATCTGGAAGGCGGTGTGCGGGTCGCGGAGCGTCGGGTCGGTTCGCGGTTCCGGCTTCCTGAGGGAGCGCACGAGCGCGTCGTACGGCGGCCCGTCCGGAACCTGCGCGGCCTGTCCGGCCTGCTGGGCGCCGGACTGCACCGGCTGCTCGCCGCTCTTCGCGGTCGCCGCGGCGCGGCCGGCGGCGCCGCCGCCCTCGGCGGCGGGCCCGGCCTGGCCCGACTGGCCGGTCTGGGTCGGCGGGCCGCCGGTCGGCGTCGCCTGGGCCGTATCCGGCGCGTCGGCGGGCTGTCCCGCCTGACCGGACGGGACCGGCTGCTCGCCCGACTGCGCGGTGGCGGCGACGCGGCCCTGATCGCCGATCTGTGTTTGCGCGTACTGCCAGCTCTCGTTGTTGTACTGGCCGATGAAACCGTTGATCGGGTCGCCCGCGTACGGCGCAAGGCCCGAGAAGACGCCGTTCAGGTCCTCGGTGTCCTTGAAGGCGTCGCTGATGATCGTCGCCGCGTTGGTGTAGTTGACGACGAACTCGCGGAAGAACGGCTCCTCGTTCCACCGCCTCGAGTTGATGACGTAGTTGATCAGGCCGCCGAGGAAGGCGACGTCCGAGCCGGAACGGATCGGCGCGTAGATGTCGCAGAGCGCGCTCGTCCGCGTGAAGCGGGGATCGACGTGGATGAGCGTCGCCCCCTTTCGCTTCGCCTCCATGACCCAGCGGAACGCCACCGGGTGGCACTCCGCCATGTTCGACCCTTCGAAGACGATGCAGTCCGAGGCCGCGAGGCTCCCCGGGTACATCGTCGCCGCGCCGCGACCGAGCCGTACCCCCAGACCGGGGACGCTGGAGCTGTGTCAGATACGGGCCTGGTTCTCGATGGCGACGATGCCGAGCCCCCGGAGGAGCTTCTGGTGGATGTGGTTCCACTCGTTGTCGATCGTCGCGCCGCCGAGGGAGAAGATCGAGAGCGTGTGCATGAGCGGGCGGCCGTCGGCCGTCTTCTCCTGGAACGTCTCGTCACGGGTCTTCTTGACCAGCTCGGCCACGCGGTCCATGGCCTGCTCGAGCGGCCAGACCTCCCAGGCGGTCGCCCCCGGCGCGCGGTGCAGCACCTGGGTCGCGCGGTTCGGGTTCACGTGGAGCTGGAAGGTCGCCGCGCCCTTGGGGCAGAGCGTGCCGCGGTTGACCGGGCTGTCGGGGTTCCCCTCGATGTTGACGATCTGGCCGTCCTTCACGTGGACGAGGGTGCCGCAGCCGACGGCGCAGTAGGGGCAGACGCTCGGGTAGACCTTCGCGTCCTTGATGCGCAGCTCCTGCGCGCGCGCCACGACGGGCGCGAGATCCGCGCCGAGGCCTGCCAGCCCACCAAGCGCCGTGCCGGCGGCCGTGCCGACGGAGAATCTGAGAAAGCCGCGACGGGACAGTTCCATGGATGGGTCTCCGGGAGGGGGGACGAGCCTCGAACCTGCCCATCTCCGTGCAGAAAGGCTGCCAGCCGCGCGGCAGGCGCGACACGTGCACGCGGTCGGGCATGACCCACCTACCAGAGGACCCTCGCCGGCACCCCGTGCGCGAGCCCGACCCGACCCCGGGGCGGCCGCCGCCGGGCGGCGACGCGCCGCCGATCGAGCCACCGGACCCGACCGACGAACCGCCGATGGAGGAGCCACCCGGTCGCGATCGGGGCGAGGGGACGCCGATCGGCGACCCGCCGGAGCCGCACCGCCGGTCGGGCGCGCGGGCGGCCGACGAGCCGGCGATGCCGCTCGCCGGGCGCTCCACGGCCGTTCGCGCCTGACGCGACGCTGCGGCCCGCGGGAGCGCCGTTCGCGCGAGCGTCCGGATCGTCCCGGGGCTTCGGGCGGCTGCCGCGCGCCTCGCCGGCAGCACCGACGCTCGCGGTCTGCGCGTCCGGGGGCGGGACGGGCGTCCAGGAGCCCGGCGGCGAAGGTGGTACACTAGCCAACCGCCGCGCTGGTGCCGGCTCGCCATCCTGACCACCCTCGGAGGAACCTCGTGGCCCTCGAAGCCGCCGGCAGCTGCTTCGTCTGCGGCGCCGCCAACCCCGGAGGGCTGCGTCTCGCCTTCGAGGTCGACCGGGACGCCCGCACGCTGCGAACGACCTGCCGTCCGCCCGACATCTACCAGAGTTGGGAGGGGATCATCCACGGCGGCCTCGTGGCGACGCTGCTCGACGAGGCGATGGGCAAGCTCGCCCAGGAGCTGGGCCGGCCGGCGCTCACCGCCGCGCTCGACATCCGCTTCCGCCGCCCGGCGCGCGTCGGGGAGGCGATCGACGTGGAGGCCGCCATCGACACCATGGACCGACGCCTCATCACCGCGAGGGCCGTTGCCTACGGCCCCGGCCGGACGGTGCTCGCCGAGGCGACCGCCAAGCTGATGCCTGCCCGATGATCACCCGGGACGCCCTCCTCGCCTTCATGCGCGACGCCGCCTACCGGCCGATGCTCCTCGACGAACTCGGCCGGGGCCTCGGGGTGCCCGACGAGGAGCGGCCCGCGCTCGAGCGGCTCGTCCGCGACCTGGTGGAGGAGGGGGCGGTCGTCCGAACCCGCACCGGCCGCTTCGGCCTCCCCGAGCAGATGAACCTCGTGGTCGGCCGCGTCGTGGTCCACCCCGACGGCTACGGCTTCCTCGTGCCCGACCGCCGGCCCGATCGGGCCGACGGCGGCGACTTCTTCCTCGCCCCTCGCAGCATCCGCGAGGTCATGGACGGCGACCGCGTGGTGGCCCGCGTCGAGCGGGAGCGGCGCGACGGCGGCCGCGAGGCCCGCGTGATCCGCATCCTCGAGCGGGCGCGCACGCGGGTCGTCGGGCGCTACGAGGCCTCGCGCGGAGTCGGCTACGTCGTCCCGCACGAGAAGCGGCTCGTCCACGACGTCGTCATCCCGCCCGACCAGGTGGCCGGCGCGGTCTCGGGCGACCTCGTGGTCGCCGAGCTGACGACCTATCCGTCCGAGCGGGGCGGTCCCGAGGGGCGCATCGTCGAGGTGATCGGCCGGCGCGACGACCCGGACGCCGAGGCTGAACTGATCATCCGGAAGCACGAGTTGCCGCACCGATTCGGTGACGCCGCCCTCGCGGAGGCCGAGCGGGTGGCGCGCGAACGCGCCCCGTCGGAGGCGGACATCGCCGCCTCGGGCCGCGTCGACCTCCGGGACCGGACCCTGGTGACGATCGACGGCGAGACGGCGAGGGACTTCGACGACGCGGTCGGCATCGAGCCGCTCGAGGGAGGCCGGACGCGGCTCTACGTGGCCATCGCCGACGTGTCGCACTACGTCGACCCCGGCGGGGCCCTCGACCGCGAGGCGTACGCGCGGGGCACGAGCGTCTACTTCCCGGACCGCGCGATCCCGATGCTCCCCGAGGTCCTCTCGAACGGCGTCTGCTCGCTCAACCCGCGCGTCGACCGCTACGCGCTCACCTGCGAGCTGACCTTCGACGCCCAGGCGCGGCCGGTCGGGG